>JBKJJB010000162.1:0-3387 GCA_046598235.1 Chitinophagales bacterium | reverse complement strand
GACAGAAGAGGATGCTTGGAAAAAATTGAGTTCAATTATCACAGGAACATTTGATGTTATTGAAGTTACAGACAAGAGCACCGGTTATCTTAGAACCGCTTGGGCGGTTAAGAAGTTTGGACCAGTAACTATACGCACTCGGCTTGTTATAAAAATGGGCAACGAAAATCCACTTTCATATAAAGTAAAAATAATTTCTGAAAGAAGTGAGACTGCAACTAATGCGAGAGAGGACGAAAAATTTGAGACATGGGATAGATTATTAAGAGTTTACGATAATGTTATTCCCGAAATGCAAAGTAGGTTATCTAAATAATATTTCTTCAACTTTAAATTACGTCAGGTTTCCGTTTCAGGAACCTGACATTTTATTTAATTGCTTTCTTCATCTCTGCTACCAATAACTCCGCCCACTCCTCATACATTTCACCCGAAGGATGTAAACCATCATTTGCAATTAATTCCAAATCTTTTTTCGCTTTTCGTGAAGCCGGAGTTATATCTATGTAATTCACTTTTGCTTTTTGCGATTCTTCTTTGTTGATAGAATTGAACAAATCAATTTCCTTTCCAATTTGTTCTTTGCCCCGTTTATCTTTGGTACCAAATGGTGTTATTCCCCAATCGGGAATAGAAATCACAAAAACATGATGGCGGTTTTCGCTCGCATAATCAATCGCTGTGTTTAGTAACTCACGAAACTCTTTTCGGTAGTTTTCCAAATCTCTTCCCCGATACTGATTGTTAACTCCAATGAGTAAAGTCACGAAATCAAATTTCTCTTTTACATTTTTTTGTTTAATCGCAGAAGCCAATTCATCGGTAGTCCATCCTGTTTTTGCAATAATGATTGGCTTCTCGAGTTCTATTTTATTCTTCTTCAGCAACTCTATCATCTGCATCGGAAAACGCTCCTTCTCTTCTACTGCTTCGCCAATAGTATACGAATCGCCTAGGCACAACATGGTATATATTTTTTCTTTCATAAAAGAAGAGTAAGTGATGAAAATAATAAGTATGATGGAAAATGATTTGAGTTTCATTATCCAAATGAACTACAAAACCTATAAGTTATGGCTTTATAATGTTTAGCGTATTCAAAATATAATTTTAGATTTGCCTAAATTATTTAAAGATTGTGGCTCAACATAAATCGTTAGAAGAAGTTCACGAATCAATAGACACCACTAAAACACAAAGCTGGTGGCGTAGGTTTTTGCTCTTTTCAGGTCCCGCGTTTTTAGTAGCTGTTGGCTATATGGATCCGGGCAATTGGGCAACGGACATTGCGGGAGGAAGTAAATACGGTTATTCTCTTTTGTGGGTGTTGTTGATGAGCAACTTGATTGCACTCTTACTTCAAAGTTTGTGTGCAAGATTAGGTGTTGTACGAGGAAAAGATTTAGCTCAGGCATCGCGCGAAACTTATCCTCCCATAGTTAATTACTCATTATGGTTTTTGGCAGAGATAGCAATTGCCGCCTGCGATCTTGCGGAAGTGCTCGGTATGGCAATCGGTTTGAATTTGCTTTTCGGGCTGCCTATTTTATGGGGAGTTGCACTTGCAATTCTTGATACATTCCTGATTCTGTATTTGCAGCGAAAAGGAATGCGTTACATGGAAGCATTCATTTTATCGTTGGTAGCTATTATTGGTGTTTCCTTTTTTATTGAACTTGCTTTTGCGAAGCCGCACATTGGCGAATTGGCGACTGGTTTCATTCCTTCTTTAAAAGACAGTGGTGCGCTTTACATAGCTATCGGAATTATAGGTGCGACAGTAATGCCGCATAACTTGTATCTGCATTCGGCATTAGTGCAAACGCGCAGAAACAGCAAAGATGAAGCAGGGCTGTGGCAGGCAATCAAATACAACTTTATTGATTCGGCTATTGCTCTCAATCTTGCATTTTTTGTGAATGCTTCCATCCTCATTCTTGCTGCTACTGTTTTTTTCAAAAGCGGCTATCATGATATAGTAGAAATACAAGATGCACATCGAATGCTGGAACCTCTGCTCGGTGAAAAATTAGCTCCTATACTTTTTGCTGTGGCATTGATTGCATCGGGTCAATCATCTACTATCACTGGAACACTTGCCGGACAAATAATTATGGAAGGTTATCTCGATTTGCGAATTGCACCTTGGCTACGCAGACTGGTTACAAGATTGCTTGCTGTGATTCCTGCTTTCTTAGTTATCTGGTTAATGGGAGAAGAAAAAATTGGCGACATGCTCATTCTTTCTCAAGTAGTTTTGAGTTTGCAATTGGGGTTTGCTATTATTCCTCTAATTCATTTTGTAAGTGATAAGCAAAAAATGGGACCGTTCGTCATTGGAAAAATACTGAAAGTTTTTTCGTGGATTTCTGCCATCATTATTGTTTCTCTCAACATCAAGTTAGTGTTTGAAACATTAAGTGTTTGGAGAGTTTCACTTGCAGGTAAGGAATGGATTTTCGATTTCATGATTATGCCGATAGTTTTAGTTGCCACAATTTTGCTCGTGTATGTTATCTGGTGTGCCATGTTCGGAAAACGATTTGAGCGCGAAACCACAACACCGCATGGCAAAGCAGTGGAAATTCCGCTTATAGAAAGCAAATCATATAACACGATTGCCATCTGTATTGATTTTTCATCAAGTGATATCAAAGCAATCACAGAAGGAGTATCTCATGGAAATAAATCAACGCAGTTTTATTTATTGCATATAGTAGAAAGTGCGGGTGCACGAACGATGGGTGATGAAATTGCAGATTATGAAACCAATGAAGACTGGAAACAACTGCATGAATACGGAGATAAACTTCGTTTGCAGGGATATAGTGTGAAAGAAAAACTTGGTTTTGGAAATCCGAAAAAGGAAATACCGAAATTAGTTGAAGAGGTGAATGCAGAATTGCTGGTAATTGGCGGACATGGACACAGAGGTATAAAGGATTTCATTTACGGAGAAACAATTTCTACCGTGCGGCATAGTGTAAAATGTCCGGTGTTAGCAGTATAAAACCCACCTCACCTCCCTAAAGGGAAGGGATAAATACAAAAGACAGCTAATTTTTTTCATTTTCGTACGGTGAAAAATATTTTCAACATTGGCGACAAAAAATATTTTGAGCGTACCGTAAATGTAAATGACAGTGCATCGTTTGAAGGCACAATGGTTCATCCGGTGTATGCAACCTTCGCCATTACCCGTGATTCTGAATGGTGTAGCCGCCTATTCGTTTTAGAAATGAAAGATCAAACGGAAGAAGGAATTGGAACTTTTGTGTATGTAGATCATTTGTCGCCTGCTTTAATTGGTGAAACTGTTTTGTATGAAGCTACACTGCAAGAAGTAAAGGGCAATGCGGTTAATTGCACTTTCACTGCAAAAGTTGG
>JBKJJB010000077.1:0-6445 GCA_046598235.1 Chitinophagales bacterium | reverse complement strand
TCTCTATTATTCTATGGGGCGCAACCGGTGTATTAGGCAGAGGCATAGAACTAAGCGAAGGCATGTTAGTGTGGTATCGTTTAATCATCACCTCTGTTTCACTTGCTGCTTTCATTTTTATAACGAAGAAAAGTTTTAGCGTTTCATCTGAAAATTTTTGGAAGTTGTTTGCTATTGGTGCTTTACTGATGGTGCACTGGCTTTTCTTTTACGGAGCTATCAAGTATTCAAACGTAAGTATCACACTCAGTTTGTTTTCTTCTACTACGCTTTTCACTGCCTTTATAGAGCCGCTTATCACCAAAAAGAAATTCAATAAGATAGAACTGCTATACAGCATTATGGCAATGTGCGGTATCGGAATTATTTTTTACAGCGATGAAAACTCCTATTCTGTTGGAATTATTCTTGCGCTGATTGCTGCCTTCATAGGAGCGTTCTTCAACATTCTGAATAAAAATATTGTAAATGAAGTTTCCAGCGAAGTGGTTTCCTTCTATGAAATATTTTCCGGCTTGCTGGTGCTAACCGCTCTGCTGCCTTTCTATATCGGCTACTTTAAACCCATAAAGTTGATACCCAACACAAGCGACTGGATTTTGCTTTTTATCCTTGCAGTTTTCTGTACACACATTACCCTTATTCTTTCGCTCAATGCGCTTAAACATCTTTCGGCATTCACCTTGAATCTTTCCATCAACCTTGAACCTGTATATGGAATTGCTCTGGCGTTTTTAATATTCGGAGAAAACAAAAATCTGAATGCGGGATTTTTTGCCGGCACATTTATTATTATGCTTTCGGTTATACTTCACTCTTACTTTGCATCAAAGAAAGAAAAGGAAGAACCAACAAGCCTGCTACAGTAAATGAATTACTTTTTTTTACAGGTTGGTTGCAAACAACAAATCGAGATTGCTGTTTTTGAAACCAAAAAGACTTGCCAAATGTTCATTGGACAAATATCCCTTATACAAATAAATACCGCTGCGGATTCCACTGTCCTCATAAATCAATCCCTTAATGCCGCTCATTTCGCCACAGCGAATTAAAATAGGCGTAATAATATTTGAGAAAGTATAGGAAGCCGTGCGCGACACTCTGGAAGGAAGGTTAGGCACACAGTAATGAATTACATCATATTTTTTAAAAGTTGGTTCGGCATGTGAAGTAATTTCAGATGTTTCAAAACATCCACCCTGATCAATACTTACATCAATAATCACACTGCCGGGCTTCATTTTTGCAACCATTTCTTCCGTTACAATTATTGGCGTTCTCCCTTTCTTGGAATGAATAGCACCAATGGCAACATCGGCATCGGTTAATTCATGTTCGAGTATAGAAGGTGAAATGGTAGAAGTAAATACACGCGCATTGATTTTGTCTTGCAGGCGCATTAGTTTATAAACGTTATTATCAAACACACAAACTCTTGCTCCCAATCCGATAGCCGCGCGGGCTGCATAAGTGCCTACCACTCCTGCGCCAAGAATAACAACTTTAGCAGGCGGCACACCCGAAACTCCGCCCAACAAAATTCCTTTCCCTTCGTTGGCATTACTCAAAAATTCTGCTGCCAACAGTATGGCACTGCTTCCCGCAATCTCACTCATGGAGCGAACAAAAGGAAATTTGCCTGCTTCATCCTGCGTATATTCAATAGCCAAAGCAGTGGCTTTCTTTTTCATCAATCGCTCTATATATTCCTTCTTCATGGTGGGAAGGTGTATAGGAGAAATAAGCGTTTGCCCTGTTTGCAACATTTCTATCTCTTCTAATTGCAAGGGTGCAATTTTTACAATCACATCTGCTTTATAAACTTCTTCAACGCTATCTGTAATTTCAGCACCTGCTTCGGAGTATTCTGCATCAGCAAAATGAGAATCTTTACCTGCTCCGCGCTCCATTAAAATGCGGTGACCGTTTGCCGACAACGTTTGAACCGACTCGGGGGTTAATCCAATACGATGTTCCTGAAAACTTCTTTCTTTAGGAATACCAATAAATAATTTTGCTTTTTTAGAAGCCACCATAACAGATGATTCCATAGGTTGCAGACCTAACTTGCTGACGATGCCTTCAAAATCTCTTTTCTTTTCTGCCATTGTTCTTTGTGGGATAAGTGCTGTTTAGCCGAGTAATTTTCTAATTGATAAAGATAGACACATTTCGAATATTGCCATCGGATTTGATGGAGATTTTTACTGCATCGTGCGGCAAAAGATGTTCAATCAATTCGGGCCACTCGATAAAACAGTAGCTATTACCGCTTATATAATCTTCAATACCAATTTCAATAGCTTCCTGAATATTCTTAATGCGATATAAATCTATGTGGTATATTTTAGAGATAGCAAATGGCGAGTGGTTAGTGGTGAGTGGTGAAATGAGATACTCATTTACAATGCTGTAAGTGGGGCTTGAGAAGTTATCGTGCGAGCCAAGCTGACGACAAAGTTCTTTAATCAATGTTGTTTTGCCGGTACCCATTTCGGCATAAAACGCGAACACCTTTCTTCCTTTAGAAAACTGAAGGATAGTTTTTGCAACTTCAGGAAGTTGTTCAATATCAGAAACAGAGATTTCAAAATTTTTCACGATGCAAATAAAAGCGAAAATCCTCCCGACAAGAGCCGAGAGGAGTTTTCATTGGACCCGAGATTGAAGGATTCCTAAGCGAATGATAAACCATCCGCAGTATTTTGAATTGTAAGTTTCTTCAAATTGTATTAGTGAATAAAAGCCTGCATCAAGTGAGGACTTGTACTCGTTCTGAGTTTATTGATACACTTTTCTTTTATCTGTCTTACTCTCTCGCGGGTAAGATTATACATCGTTCCTATTTCTTCCAGAGTCATCGGGTGCTTTCCGTTTAATCCGAAGTAGTTGGAGATAATTTCCGATTCGCGTTCTGTCAATAGTGCCAGAGCTTCGTTCAGTTGAGTTTTAACGGTATCCTGCATTACTGAATCTTCAGCCGAAGGAGCTTCTTTGTCGTATATCATTTCCTTCAACGTTCCTTCATCTACTCCTGATATTTTCGACTCAGTAGATATTGCATAAGTATTTACGCGGAAGTATTCATCAATTTCTTCTTTGGTCATTCCGAGCATTTCCATCAGTTCTTCCACTTCCGGTTCGCGCTGGTATTCCTGTTCAAACGATCTGAATGCTTTTGTGATTTTAGTGTAGGCTCCTACTTTGCTAACCGGCAAACGAATGATTCTCGACTGCTCAACAATTGCCTGCATAATTGCCTGACGAATCCACCAAACTGCGTAAGAGATAAACTTAAAACCGCGTGTTTCATCAAACTTGCTGGATGCGCGTATAAGACCTAAGTTTCCTTCATTAATGAGGTCGCTTAGAGGAAGTCCTTGGTTTTGATATTGCTTTGCAACACTTACTACAAAGCGCAGATTGGCTTTTACAAGTTTCTCCAGCGCATCCTGATCGCCTTGACGAATCTTTATCGCTAACTCAGCTTCCATTTCGGCTGTAATCAGATCATTCTTCGAGATTTCGTTTAGGTATTTATCTACCTGGCTATCTCGCTGAGCTATGTTATGGGTAATTCTTAGATGCCGCATGGCTTGGTTATTTCGGTTTCAACCGTTTACGCCAATGCCATAAAAAAGTTTCGGAATAGATTAAAAAGAAAATGTGACTCTCCGCTTGAAGTAACCTTACAGGGACCTGTTGTCATTTCGAGTGTAGGTTTCCGAAGCGAGAAATCTTGTATTAGACTTCTTCGGAAATTAAAACTCTTTTATTTCCTCCCTCTGAATCTCCCTCCGAAGGGAGACAAATGGAATAATTTCCGAAGAAGTCTATTGTATTCATCATATGAATACAAGATGCTTCACTTCGCAAGGCATACGTTCAGTGTGACAATGCCCTGTTTGTTATTTAGGTTCCATCAGTCGGAGAGTCAAAAAAGAAATTGTTCTGAAATACTTCCGAACAAAAAAAGGGCGATGAAAACATTTCATCGCCCTATTATATTTCAAAAATTATGTTGCTTAGTTAGCAGCGGGTGGGTCAAGTAAAACCTTGCGGCTTAATTTGAACTTGCCTGTTTTGTTATCAATGCCAAGTAGTTTTACTTTAATCACTTCGTTCTCTTTCAATACGCCTTCTAAACTGTCAAGGCGTTTGTGAGAAACTTCGGAGATGTGAAGCAAGCCTTGTTTGCCGGGCATGAACTCAACAAACGCACCGTAAGGCATAATTGATTTAACCGTAGCTTCGTAAACGTCACCAATTTCAGGTACCGCTACAATTCCTTTTATTCTGCGCATAGCTGCATCAATACCTTCTTTGTTTGGAGAGAAGATTTCAATTTTGCCCTGGTTGCCTATCTCTTCAATTTGAATGGTAGTTCCTGTTTCGCGCTGCATTTCCTGAATTACTTTTCCTCCGGGTCCTATGATGGCTCCGATGTATTCTTTCTCAATCATAATCATTTCTACACGTGGTGCATGAGGTTTGTAATCTTCACGCGGTGCAGAAAGAGTCTTATTCATTTCTCCAAGAATGTGCAAACGACCACGTTTAGCCTGGTCAAGAGCTTCTGTCAACAATTGACGCGAAAGTCCTTTGATTTTAATATCCATTTGGCAAGCGGTGATTCCCTTTTCGGTTCCACACACTTTAAAATCCATATCACCTAAGTGATCTTCATCGCCAAGAATATCGGAAAGAATTACATACTTACCTGTTTCTTCATTGCTGATTAATCCCATAGCAATACCCGAAACTGCTTTCTTGATTTGAACACCGGTATCCATCAAAGCCAGAATACCTGCGCAAACAGTTGCCATTGATGATGAACCATTTGATTCTAAAATGTCAGAAACGATACGGATAGTATAAGGAGTTTCTTTAGGCATTACTTTTTCGATGGCACGCCATGCTAAATTACCATGACCCACTTCGCGTCTACCAACACCACGAGGTGCACGAGCTTCACCTACCGAGAACGGTGGGAAGTTATAGTGCAATAAGAATTTCTTATCGTAATTGAAGATAGCTCCATCAATTAACTGCGCATCTAATTTTGTTCCGAGAGTAACGGTGGTTAATGATTGAGTTTCTCCACGGGTAAACAAAGCCGAACCGTGTGGTCCGGGCAGATAACCAACTTCGCTCCAGATAGCGCGAACTTCATCCATCTTACGTCCGTCAAGGCGTTTGTTTTGCGCCAACATTACATCGCGCACGGCATTGTATTCTACTCCACCCCAGTATAAACCAAGCAGGAATGCATTTTCTTTTTTCTCTTCATCGGTAAGCGTAGCAAGGAACTCTTCTTTAATAGCTTTGAAAGCAGCACCGCGAAGTTTCTTGTCGTTGGTTTCAGAAGCAGCAACTACTGTGCATTTGTCGTAGCAGAAAGCATTCAACTTAGCGCGAAGTTCTTCGTTATGTTTTTCGTGCACGTAGGTTCTCTTCTCCGTCTTGCCGGTTTCAGTTTGCATTTCGTTCAATACCTTAACCTGTGTTTTAATAGCATCGTGAGCAAACATGATAGCCTCAACCATATCGGTTTCGCTAACTTCGTTCATTTCACCTTCTACCATTACAATAGATTGCTCAGAAGCGGCAACTATCAAATCAATATCCGCATTTGTCATAGCAGAAATAGATGGATTGATAACCAATTTACCATCAATCTTCGCCACGCGAACTTCAGATATTGGACCGTTGAAAGGAATGTCTGAAACTGCAAGCGCAGCGGAAGCAGCCAAACAAGCCAATGCATCCGGCATTTCATTTAAATCTCCTGATACCAAAGTTACCTGCACTACCACATTCGCGTGGTAATCTTCAGGAAATAATGGACGAAGCGCACGGTCAATTAAACGTGATACAAGGATTTCATCATCACTCGCTCTTGCTTCGCGTTTGAAAAAGCTTCCGGGAATTCTTCCTACCGAAGCCATGTTTTCGCGGTATTCAACGGTAAGCGGCATAAAGTCAACGCCTTCTTTGGCGTCTTTATCGGCACACACCGTTGCAAGCAACATCGTGTTGCCATATTTTACCATAGCAGAACCATCAGCTTGTTTAGCCAGTTTGCCGGTTTCAATTTCTATTGTTCTTCCTCCTCCGAGGTCAATTGTTTTTTTGATAATGTTCATTGTTTTAAAATTTGAGTTTGTTATTGTTGAATGAATGGATAATTGGAATGTTGGAATAATGGAATTAGGATAGCATGGATTTTTATCCATCATTCCATTTATCCGTTATTCCATTGTATTTTTTCTTCGGTGGGTTGAAGGCAATTTGCCTTGTTTAGTTTTTCGTCCGGGTAGGTTTTGGGATGGACCCTGACGAAAAACTAAACAAGGCAAATTGCCTTCAACCCACCGAAGAAAAATACAATGGAGTAATGGATGAATGGAACAATGGATAAAATCCAAAGCGTTGCTATTCCATA
>JBKJJB010000420.1:0-5522 GCA_046598235.1 Chitinophagales bacterium | reverse complement strand
TTTATTTTAGTGAGTTCACTTTCAACGGCAGTGTTGCTTCTGCGCAGGCGGTGATGGGTAATACCAAAGCGGTGGGCTTCATCTCTCATGCGCTGAATAAGTTTTAGCGACTCCGATTTTTTGTTGATGTAAAGCGGCAGGGTATCACTGGGGAAATAAATTTCTTCCAGCTTCTTGGCAATGCCCACAATGGCAACCTTTCCGTACAAACCGAGTTGCTCCAGCGCATGAACGGCACTGCTCAGTTGTCCTTTGCCACCATCTACAATTATCAGTTGAGGAAGTTCCTGCCCTTCATCTAACATTCGTTTGTATCTGCGCGTTACTACTTCTTCCATCGAAGCAAAATCATCGGGACCTTCCACCGTTTTAATATTGAAGTGGCGGTAATCTTTTTTCGAAGGCTTGGCATCTTTAAAAACTACACAGGCACTCACGGGATTCGTGCCTTGAATATTTGAGTTATCAAAGCACTCAATGTGTTTTGGAAGGTCTTTCAATTTTAAATCTTCTTTCAGCGTTTTCATAATGCGGAAGGATGGCTTCTTTTCTTCTGCAGTCATGCTTTGTTTCACTCGCTCCTGCCGCATGTAAAGAGCATTCTTTACAGCAAGGTCAAGCAAACGCTTTTTATCGCCCAATTGAGGCACAGTGAGTTTGATGTTTTCAAAAGGAAAATCAATTTCAAAAGGAACGAGAATTTCTGTGGCAGGTTCTGTTTCCTCCATTGAATGTTCGATGATGGCACGGAGTAATAATTCTTCTCGCGTTTCATCCAGCACCCGCCTAATCTCCATTGCACGGGTTTTTACTACCGTGCCGTTTACAATTTTCAGATAGTTCATAAACGCATCGGTTTCATTTTCGGTGTAGCCGTACACATCAATATCCGTCAACTTAGGATTAACTATGGTTGATTTGTTTTCGTAACCCGAAAGTATCTCCAGCTTTTGCCGAAACTCTTGTGCCTTTTCAAATTGCAACTGCTCGGCATACTCCGCCATCTTTTTCTTCAGATAATTTTTTACCGAGCCGAAATTGCTTTTCAGAATGTTGCGTATCTGCTGAATCTCTTCATCATAATCTTCGGTAGTTTGCAATGCCTGGCAGGGACCGAGACAATTCTTTAAATGATACTCCAGGCACACTTTAAATTTTCCCGCTTCAATATTTTGTTTCGTCAGGTTGAGATTACAAGTACGCAGCGGGAAAATTTCTTTCATCAAATCCAAAACAATCTTGGCATTATACATAGAAGTATAAGGACCGAGATATTCCGAACCATCTTTAACTACTTTGCGCGTAAAGAACACACGCGGAAAAGGTTCTTTTTTGATGCAGATGAAAGGATACGTCTTATCATCTTTCAGCATCACATTGTAGCGCGGCTGATATTTTTTGATGAGCGAATTCTCGAGCAGAAAAGCATCCTGCTCGGTATCTACAATCAAAAACTCAATCTTATTAATGAAATGAATCATCCGCTTAATGCGGTTAGAATGTTGCTGCGAGTTGAAGAAATAAGAACTCACCCGCTTCTTTAAATCCTTCGCCTTGCCGATATAAATAATATCGGTCTGCTCATTCATGTATTTGTAAATACCCGGCAGGTTGGGAATAGTATCGCGATATGTTTTAAATTCTTCGGAGGTCATGTTGAAAGACGGAATAATGGAATGATGGAACAGTGGAATAATACAAGGCATTTCTCATTCAACATTCCAATGTTCCATTTTCCCATCATTCCATTGTATTTATTCATACTCACTTCCTTTCTCAGTTCTGCTGTTGCCCGAATAGCTTCCGCAGTTGAGTTCGATATTTATTTTCCCCGCAGGTGGCATAAATCGTTTATCGGGATCTATTTCCTGTTTAAAATGCGCACTGTCGGAATAAACTTTCTGAAAGAACTTTGCCCAGATAGGTAACGCAGTACTCGCTCCTTGTCCGTTTTCCATACTGCTAAAACGCAAATAGCGATCATCGCAACCCACCCACGAGCCGGCAATTAAATCGGGTGTGCAGCCAATAAACCATCCATCAGAATAATTTTGTGTGGTTCCTGTTTTTCCAAAAATATCATTCATCAGATTAAATCGATAACGCAGGCGCGTAGCCGTTCCTCCCAGAACTACACCACGCAGCAACTCTACCATTACGTAAGTGGTTTGTTCATCGAGTGCCTCATTTTTCTGCGCTACAAAATCCTGCAACACATTTCCGTTGCGGTCTTCAATGCGGGTAATGAACATCGGCTCAATGTGAGTGCCGCTATTGGCATAGGTAGAATACGCACCTACCATTTCGAACAATGAAATATCTGCCGAACCAAGAGCAATGGAAGGTTGAATAGGAATATCGCTTTTTATTCCCATGGTCTGCACCATTTTCACTACCGATTCAGGACCTATTTCGTGCATTAAATATGCAGTAACCGAGTTGATAGAATTTGCCAACGCTTTTTTCAGCGACAACATACCGCCATATTTTCCATCGCTGTTTTTCGGAGTCCAATCTGCCAACAAGCCGAAGCGAGGGTCGGTCTTTTCAAAAGTAACGGGTTGGTTTGGCACCTGAAAGCAAGGTGAGTAACCTTTGTCGCGCACAGCCACCGTATAAACAAAAGGTTTAAATGTAGAGCCAATCTGTCGCTTGGTGTTGATGTTCACATGGTCGTACTGAAAATATTTGTAGTTAACTCCACCCACCCATGCACGAATAAAACCCGACTCAGGATCAACTGCGAGAAACCCGTTTTCGAGAATCATGCGGTGATAGCGGATAGAATCGTATACGCTTATCAGGGTGTCTTTTTCTCCTCCGTCATATGAGAAAATTTTTCTTTTTGCTGGCTTCTTTAAAATCTTATCTATTTCTTCTTCGCTCTTTCCCTGTGCTTTTAAATCAATGTATTCGGGGCAGTGCGTGTAAATGGCTTTCCACTCTTTTTTAAAATCTTTCCAAGGGTCTTTGTCTTTCCAGAAGGCGAAGAATTTTTTCTGCATTTCTTTAAGGTGTTCGTGTTGAGCTTCTTCAGCATATTTCTGCAAGCGCGAATCAAGCGTAGTATATATGCGAAGTCCGTCTTTATAAATGTTGTACTTAGTGCCGTCAGGTTTAGGATTTTCGTTGCACCACTTTTTCATCCACAGCCGCAGATACTCACGGAAGTAAGGAGCTACTCCTTCCTTCTGTGTATCGGCATGAAAATCTAATTTGATGGGAAGTTTGAAAAGAGAATCGCGTTGCTCTTTGGTGATGAACTTGTACGCATACATCTGGTTGATGACCACATTTCTTCTTTTGAGAGATGCTTCTTTTCTTGTTCGTGGATTGTATTGTGTAGGAGCTTTCAACATACCTACCAAGATGGCAGCTTCCTCAACTTTGAGCGAATCAATAGGTTTTCCGAAATACACATAAGCAGCAGACTTCGCTCCGTAGGCATTATCGCTAAAAGGTACAGTATTAAAATACATTGCCATTATTTCCTGCTTAGTGTAAGAACGTTCCAGCTTAACTGCAATAATCCATTCTTTCAGTTTGCGGAATACGAGTTGAAATTTATTGAGCCGTTCGCGCGGGAAAAGATTTTTTGCTAATTGTTGAGTAATGGTACTTCCGCCACCGCCACCATTGCCTACAGCTCCTTTTATTACCCGAAGCAGGGCACGAAAATCTACTCCGGTGTGATTATAGAAGCGGATGTCTTCGGTAGCGAGAAGTGCATTGTGCAAATTTGGATTGATGTTTTGAAAAGTGATATTGCTTCGGTTCTCTAAATAGAACTTACCTATTACCTGTTTATCGGTAGAGATTACTTCGGTAGCAATACTGCTGTTCGGGTTTTCCAATTCTTCGAAGGAAGGCATGTAACCCATCTTGCCGTTGGCAATCAAGAAAAACACTAACACAAGACTTAGAAGTCCGCCAGTAAAAGCTATCCAAAAACCAACAAAATATTTTCTCTTCATTTCCCGTGCGAAGTAATCAAAAGTAAAAAGAAAAGGATGTGAAGAAAATCGGAAAGACTATTTATAAACTCTTGTAAAGAATTTATTGTACTCATCTATATTCTTCTCCGAAAGCAGAACACTGAAGTTGAGAATAGAAATACAAGAGATAGCAAACTGCTCAGACCTTAAATCGCTGAAAAGCTGGCTTTGTGTTTTAATAATTTTGTAGTAGTCCATCACATCTGCCCTATCTTTAAACTGCCGAACGTTGATGAGTTTATTTTTGCTGTCAATAACCACCTGCTTAGATGCAAGGCGTTTTTTTTCAAACTGGGTAGAATTAAAAGCATCCACTTTAGCCATCGTACTCATCACTGCGCTTTGCGGAGTAGTGGGGTCTTTAATATAAATGACAAAGTAATGTACCGCTACATCGGAGCGGGTGTAAGGTGAGGTAGTATCCTCCGCTATCGCATCAGGTTGTTGTTTAACTTCTGTTTTTAAATTGCTTGTGTCTTTTGCATTTAACTGCATACTGTCAACTGCCAACTGCTGCTTATTCGTAGTTGTATCCACTTTCACCTCCACACCTTGCTGCTTCGCTTTCTCTTTGGCTTCGTTTAGTTGTTGAAGAAGTTCCGTATCGCCCGTGTGCATAGCTGAAGAAGAAAACACTGCATTTATAGAATCGCGTTTAGTGGAATCAGCACTAAAATCAATTTGAGCGAGTGAAGATTTATTTAATCCTGCCAATAGGTCGGTGGCAGTTTTCTTTACTTCCAAATCAGTAGTGCGATTAATAATTTTATTGAGTGCCTGCACATAATCGTTCAGGCGGTTTTGCTTTGCCAATATAAGCGCTCCCAGCAATTGAAATTTTGCGCTAATCGGATTTGGCTTAAACGTGTTGTCCGCCATTTCGCATTTGTACCAAGCCTCCTTTAAATTATTGGCTGAGTAATCATTGTATGCCGTTTGATAGTAATCAAACACTGCCTGCTCTTTACGCTTTGCCTCGTTTACATAGTTAGGGTCGCGGAGCACTTTTGCGATAACACTTTCAGGGAACTCATTGAGTATTTTGTTTTTATACTCTTCTGCCTTGTCTGATCGGTTCTGTTTCTTAGCAATGAGATAAAGATTGTAATAACTCTCTAGTAATAATTTGTTTTTCGGGAAACGCGAATTGAGCGTCTCGAACATATTCTCTGCTTTGGGATAACTTTCCAATCCGTCTTTATAAATAGTTCCGGCTGTGTAATAGGCATCGGTAAGTTTGTCGTTTGACTTTTCCAGTTTTTCAGGAGTAACGGGAATATTTGCTTCCATTTGCTCATCAATACTTCCGGCATCTGCCTGTGTAGTTGCATCTGTTGCAGTTGAATCCTTAGCGGCATCCGTAGAAGCATCATCCTCCTGCGTAGTTGATGATTTATTTTTTCTTCTCCAGTTATCTTCAAGCTTCCTTCTTCCCCACTTTTTGATAAAGTCGTTATAGCCGCTTGCTCTTGCTATAGTGTTATAGAAATACCAGGTAAGGTTAAGCCCCTGCAATCCGTTTTGCTG
>JBKJJB010000385.1:0-4940 GCA_046598235.1 Chitinophagales bacterium | reverse complement strand
TAACTGACTTCCCTGATTCAGATTACTTAAACCATCACCTCCAAATTCAACGCGCTCAAATGGAGAGTAACCTACGCGTTTATTATACAACCCGAGGAACCCCATGTTAGCAGAAGCCTTGAACACTAAGTTTTTCCAAATAGGTGTATACCATTCAAATTGCAATTTCCATTTATGAAACTCAACCCATTTATATCGCTCTCCGTCTGAAAGATTAGGGTCTTCATAATTGAGGTTCTTGCGAGAATTAAACAACAATGAATAGGGCAAGGTAAATTTGCCCTGCACCATAAAATAAATTCCCTTGTTATAGAAGGTAGGTGCCGCCAATTCGCGCGAATCGCGAGATAAAGTCAACTGAAGGTTTAGATTGTTTGCCTTACCTTCTGCGAAAATAAAAGTTGAAGGGTAATTGTTCAAAATGTAATTCTGATATTCTAACCCTACCTCTGCTGTAAAGAAATCATCGGGCCATTTTAATCTGGTGCCCAACCCAAGATAAACGCTGGTTGAAAAATACTTACCGGTAATTTTACCCGCATCGCTAAAATCATTAAATGAGTTAGCGCGAAGGCGATTAAATGCAAAGCTGAGTGACTGTGGTTTCTTGCCACCTAACCAAGGTTCTGTAAATGAAACGCTGTATGATTGGAACGATCTTCCATTTGAGTTAACACGGATACCCAATCTTTGTCCATCACCCGAAGGAAGTGGAGTCCATGCTTTTTTGTCAATGATATTTTTGATAGAGAAGTTGGTAAAGTTCACTCCCAAAGTTCCAAACAAACCGCCCGAACTTCCGGCAGATGACCTCCCACCCCAACCGGCAGAAAGTTCTAACTGATCGGATGGTTTTTCTACTACCCGATATTCAATATCAACCGTTCCCTTTTCAGGGTTTGGAATAGGAACAACATCCAATTGCGCAGGGTCGAAGTAACCGAGGTTGATGATTTCGCGTTGCGAACGAATCAAATCTGTGCGGCTGAATTTATTTCCGGGCAGTGTGCGCAGTTCTCTTCTAATAACCTTCTCATTGGTTTTTGTGTTACCCAAAATTCGCACTTCATTGATAGTTGCCTGTGCGCCTTCGTTGATGCGCAACTCCAAATCAATTGAATCGCCCTCCACTTTAATTTCCATTGGAGTAACACTAAAGAACAAATATCCATCATCCATGTAAAGCGAACTGAGATCGCCTCCATTAGGGTTCATAAAAATTCTTTCGTCCAATAGTTTTTGGTTATAAACTTCTCCGCGCTTAATATTTACAATTTTGGTAAGCAGTGAATCGGGATATTTGGTATTGCCGTTGAAGTAGATATTACGGAAATAATATTTTCTGCCTTCGTTTACATAAATATCAATGTTCATGTTCTTCTCATCGTCCATGTAAATTGAATCAGAAACTACCTCTGCATCGCGGAATCCCTGACTGTTATAAAACTCAAGCATCTTTTGCTTATCCCCTTCATACTCATCTCTCTTAAATTTTGATGCTTTGAAAAAGTTGAGATTGAGGTAGCGCGAAGAATAATCATACGCCCGCAGTACAGAAAGATTACCGGGTATCTGATACCATTTTACTGTTATAGAATCGCGGGCAAAGTTTCTTTTAAAGCGGAACAATTCATCTACATCAAATTTTACTTTTTCTCTGGTCTCCTTTAACTGCCGCTTTAATGTTGCTTCAGAAATTTCGTGGCTGCCGTAAATGTTGATGTGGTTAATTTTTACCTTGCTTCCCTTCTCCACTCGTATGCGGATAAGAACGCTATTTACAAGCAACGAATCTTTTTCTTCCTCTACAGTTACTTGTGTATTCAGAAAACCTTTGTCAATGTAAAAGTTCTTCACCGTGTTGATGGTCATGCTGCGCATGTTATCGGTAAAGATGCTGCCGGCACGTAACTCCAATTTCTTCTTTAGCTCATCTGCATCGCTGGTCTTTATTCCTTTGAGTGAGTAGCGCGAAATACGCGGACGCTCTTCTACATGAATAACTAAATAAATTTTCCCTGCCTCAATCTTTGTTGCTTCTACCGACACATTCGTAAACAGCTTTTGTTTCCATAATGCTTTTATGGCTTTGGGAATTTGCTCGCCCGGAAGTTTAATCTTATCGCCTTTGGCAAGACCCGAAAGAGTAACGAGAATACGCGAGTCAAGGTATTTGGCTCCGTCTACCCGTACATCGCCAATTTCATACTCGCCTCCTTTGCTATAATCAAATAACTGAAGCGAGTCCTGCGAAAACAGGGAAAGCTGAAGAAACAATAAAGGAAGGAAGAATATTTTTTTCAGTGGGCTTATTTTACTAATAACCAATACCTAATAACTATTAACTTTTTGTAATCTGTTCACTTGTTTTGCCGAATCTGCGTTCGCGGTTTTGAAACTCTATGATGGCTTTATACAACTCTTCTTTATTGAATTCAGGCCAAAAAACATCGGTGAAATAAAATTCAGCATATGCCAATTGCCACAGCAAAAAATTACTCACCCTCTTTTCTCCACTTGTTCTTATCAGCAATTCCGGGTCAGGTCGTCCTTCGGTATATAAATTATCGCTGATGAGTTGTTCGTTTATATCGTGCATGGATACCTCTCCGCTCTGCACCTTCAATGTTATTTGCTTTACAGCCCTTACAATTTCGTTTTTCGCTCCGTAACTCAATGCCAAAATCAGTTCCATTCTACTGCCGGCAGCCGTCTTTTCAATTGCTTCCCGCAATTCTTTCACCACTCCTTTAGGAAGCGAATCAATATCGCCAATAGCACCCAAGCGAATATTGTTTTTCAGCAATGTTTTTAACTCACCGCCAATGGTTTTTAAAAGCAGCGTCATTAAAGCGCTAACCTCTGTTTGCGGACGGTTCCAGTTTTCGGCACTAAATGCATACATCGTTAAATAAGGAACGCCTAACTCTGCACAGGCTTCGGCAGTTTCGCGCACTGCCCGCACACCGTTGGTGTGACCAAAAATCCGGTTCTTCCCTTTTTGCTTTGCCCAACGCCCATTGCCATCCATAATTACGGCAATATGTTGGGGCAATCGGGTAAGATCAATTTGGTCTTTCAGGCTCACACGCGAACGATTAAACGCTGTTTTGAATTTTTATTTTCTGCTGCCACGAATTCACGAATAAAATCGGATTTCATAAAGGCGGGGCGAAGATATTAAAAGAGATGAGGGAGAGAAGTTATTGGTTAATCGTTAATGGTAACAGCCAATGCCTGTATTTCCGGCTAACCAATAACTATTAACTCTTTATTACCTATATGAGCCGTTTGGAGAGGGGCATTGAATTTTCATAATGGTATATGAAATGGTAATGCCGCCAAAAAGATAGTCGTCTTTTTTAGGTGATTGACCGCGTTGGTAACCCGCTTTGCCTATTTTCTCGCCTCCTGCTTCGCCTGAACGGTCGGAGAATGCTGCTGCAAGCCCGGTGGAGCCGCCCGGAAGCGAAGCGTAACTCGGATATTTTCCGCTTACATCATCTAAGTAGTCGGTGAAAGTTTTGCGCACTCCTGCTTCAATGGCAATGTTCCAGTTTCGTTTGAAAGAAAATTTGAAACCGCCTACAATAGGAATAGCGAAACTGAAGAGGCGGTATTTCTTTACGCCCGAATAGCTCGGATCGTTTTGCCCTTCGGTGCCGAGTGGTTGCAGGTAATGCCACTTGCCGTTGTATTGCGCTTTTGGGTTGTAGAAGAAAACAGTAAGCCCTGTGCCAAGGTATGGAGTCCACCAATGCTTTTTGCTTTCTTTATCGTATTTGAAGAAGTTGAATTCGATAACAGAAGTAATGTCAAAAATATCGGACTTGAAAGAGAGGTTGCGTTGTTTGTTCCACGCAATATTGGTTTCAGAATCTTTAAACTCTACAATACCCCAGTTGACGGAGGTTTTCCATGCACCGCGATATTTAATGTTATAGCGATAGAACGCACCCGCAGCCGGGCGCACAAACTTGAAGGATGTTTGGGTATTAAGGTCGCCAAAGTAATTGCTAATGCCGCCAAATACACCGAACTCGTGAATTTGAGAGAAGGCAGTAGCTGTATACAGCAGCAGTAAGCAGGAAACAAAACTTCTTTTCATTTTTAAACGCGCGCGAAGTAACAATTAACGAGGGAATGTGCCAAATGTTATGCTGCGGAACGATTATTTATCCTATCAATTGACTGAATAATTTTTGCTAGCCACTCCCTGTAGTCAAAGTACTGTAACAATTGTTTCGGATAAAGTTCTCTTGAAATGTAAAAGTTTTCTACCTCACGTAATGTATTTTGCAATATGTCCTTATGACACTCTGCCAATTGAATTTTACACGCATTCAAAATAAAGTTACACATTGACCACTCCACTGCTACTTGATACCCTTTACCCTTCTTATACTGGAGGAAATCTTTATAAGCATCAGCAGTCTTTTTTAGTGACAACAAATTTCTCTTGGGATTATATTGAATAAAAGTTTCTTCATAAAGAAGCAACAGATAAATCAGCCGAAATGAAAAATCTTTTTCCCTGAAAACAGTTTTGTCAATATCCAAATTTATAATGCGGCTTACATAGTCCTTTGCTTTGCTTAGGTTATTTGTTTTATAGTTAATCTCAAACATAACTAGATACAAATCAACAATAGCTCTGGGTATTTTCCATTGGTTTACTTTGCTTTCTAATTCTTCCAAGTCTTTCATTTTTTCTTCAGACACTTCTCCAAACTTCATAAGCTGAAAAGCAGATTCGTGTATAAGAAGATGAGTTTGATATACAACATCATTAAACATTATCTCTTTTAATGCTAAGGATTCATTTATTACAAATTCAAAATCCTTCAAATTTTTTGAGTGCCTTGCCATAGTAAGCATGTTGCAGATGGTAATTGATATAGCATTCTTACATACATCGGTCTGCTTCAGCCATTCTATCC
>JBKJJB010000317.1:0-2702 GCA_046598235.1 Chitinophagales bacterium | reverse complement strand
AAATATTTTCATTTCGTTCAAAGGGCTTATAGGTGTGCCCAATGCTTTTACCCCCAATGCCGATGGCATTAACGATGTAGTAAAAATTGAAGGCGCGGGAATAGTAGAACTCGTTTTTAGAATTTATAACCGCTGGGGCGAAAAGGTTTTTGAAACCAACGATAAGAATGTGGGCTGGGATGGCATCTACAAAGGAACGTTGCAGGAAATGGATGTGTTTACTTACGCGGCAGATGCCACTTTGATTAACGAAGAGCAGGTGATGCTGAAGGGGAATATAACTTTACTGAGATAGACATTAGATGTTAGATTTTAGACATGATGAGTTGCACTAAATACAAGTTGATGTTCAGTAGAAAAATTATAATCTATTGTCTATTGTCTATCGTCTATTATCTGCCGGCTCAAGACATTCACTTCACCCAATTTTTTACCAACCCGCTTATTATCAATCCCGCACATACCGGATATTACGATGGCAACTACCGTATCGGCTTCAACTTTAAAGCACAATGGCCCTGGGCAATTTCAAATACTACTTATAACTACCACAGCGAAACTCCTTATTTAGATATTTCATTTGGGGAGCGGAAAATAAAAGTAGGTTGGATGGGTATCGGCTTTCATTTTCTGAATGATGAAGCAGGTGATGGAAATCTAACTTACCGCAGATTTGGTTTAAGCTATGCTTATCATCAGGCATTAGATGCCGACCACAAATATGTTTTATCGGCAGGTGTAGGTGTAAGTTACAGCATTCGTTCTGTTGATTTTACAAAATTCTATTTCAATAATCAATGGGTAGAGGATGAAGGCTTTGATTTGTCGCGCGCTTCCAACGAACCTATTCAGCGCAACAGTTTTACCATGCTTGATGTAAACGCAGGTTTAAATTTTGGCGGACAAATACACGAGCAAGTAAAATTAGATTTAGGTATTTCTATGCTTCACATCAACCGCCCTAAGCATACTTTTTTCGATAATGCAGAACGCCTCGGCTTCCGCTATCAGGCAAGTGCGGGAGTTAAGTACGACATCAACGAAAACTATTCCTTGAATGTAAATGGTTATTACGGCTACGAGAAAAAAGCATCTGAAATTATTGTAGGTAGTATGCTCGGTTATTCACCAACAACAAAAGGCAGCAACTACGAATTGGATCATACAATATATGTAGGTGCTTATTACCGCGTTAAAGATGCATTGGGTCCTTTGGTGGGTTATCGCTTTAAAGGTTTGCGAGTGATGTTCAATTATGACGTAGTGCTTTCACGTTTATTAAAACCTGGAAGGGCTAACGGAGGTCCTGAAATTTCGGTAGTGTATGTAGGCAAGTGGGGTGGCGACCGATACAATGGAGAAAAAATTTATTGCCCCAAGTTCAATTAAAAACTTAACTTCTGTTTTGATTATTTCCTCCCCTATGCTGTGAATTATGTAACATTCTTCAGGAATTGTGTAACGCTTCCTTCTTTGAAGATTCCAACTTTGCATTCTGATTTAAAAATCAGGTAATTTATTTTTTTTAAAAATTAAAACCAAGTAGTATGAAAAAGGTATTGTTAATGTTAGTTGCCGGTGCTTTCATCAGCACCTCTCTGATTTCTTGCAGTAAATGTGGTCATTGTCAAGGTGGGACCTATCCAACCACTGAAGTATGCCAAAAAACCAACCAAACTGCGTATGACGTTGCTAAGGAAGCCTGTGAGACAGGAGGCGGAAATTGGCAGGAATAGTATTTTGTTAGCCGTTTTAATTAAAGAGTCTGCCCGAATATTTCGGCAGACTCTTTAATTATATTCTATTCCTACTGCGCCACAGATATATACCTCACCAAACTTCTTTTGGCAATAGGCAACATGGTTTCGGGAAGAGGAAATGATTCTTTGAACTCCACCGCATAGGTTGCGGGATTCGGCAAATGTATATTTTTTTCTATCAATTGGTATTTTATGCTTTCGTAAGTATTTGAAATATTGGTGCTATAGGTGTAAAGAAATTTTACGTTAATACCTCTAAATTTTTCCTGCACATTTTCGAAAATAGAAATACGGTAGCTGTAAACGTTCACTAGCTTTTTTAAGAAATCGGAAAGGAAAAAATATCCTTCATCTGTATGCAAGGGAAGGATGCCAACCGGAAATACTTCCAACTTATTTTCTACTTCTTCATACAACTCTTTTCCTAATCCTAACTTGCTTTGTATTTCGGGCAAGGCAAACTCAACAATGCTGTCGAGTTCTTTTATCAATTCGTCATCTTCAAATATTTCAGTGTATTCCACTTTCATTTTATCGAAATCAAGTTTCGATATTTCTTTCGGAAATTCTTTTGCTACCGCAACCTTCTTATCGCGGAACAAACAAATGTTGTTGTAATGCTCCATCAACTCCGAAAGTTTCGGATACAACTTTTTTTCATCAAAATGTTTTCCTGTTTCCTGCAAGTAAGCAAGGAGCATATATTTCTTATACTCAAAATCTATTAACCCTTCGGTAAGCCAGTTTTGGTTGAGTGCTGCCATACAATACATGCTTTGTTTAGATAAACGGAAAATACGGATTGAAGTTGCCTAGTAGAGAGGTAGAAATCAACATCGTTAGCCCAATGTGTCTCTATCCATTCAGTAATACTTCGGACAAAATTTTAGTCAATTACAATAGAAAGTGTTGAGTAAAATTTTGTCCGAAGTATTACTGAAT
>JBKJJB010000275.1:0-9456 GCA_046598235.1 Chitinophagales bacterium | reverse complement strand
CGGGAGGATACACCATCATCGGCAACACATACAAAGACCATTTCAATCAGTTGCCATCACAGGGAAATCCTTCTCTCTCGGTGTCGGCAAATGGTATTATGATAGAAAAAGTAACTCCTATAAAATAACACTAATAACATTTTGAAAATATTAAACGACTCCGATTTTTATCGGGGTCGTTTCTTTTTTGTAGAAGTATTTCTATTTTCATGATGATAAGAACATGACTCCTTCGCTGATTTCCAATCAAGACTTTTTTGAAAATTATTTCGAAGCGCTGCTGATTACTAGGAGCGATGGCACTCCTGTTTTGGCAAATCATGCTTTCGCTCAATTAATCGGTTTTACAATAGAAGATATTCCCGTCTCAACATTATCTGCACTCTCTCAACTTAAAAATGATAGTTCCTCCGAAATAAATTTTATTAAGAAGGATAATTCAGCAATAAGCGTAAAAATTTCTATCTCTAAAATTACATTGTCTGATAAATCATTAGGAAGGGTTTATACCATTGCAAATAACTCAGCCATGATAGATTTTAAAGAAAAATTTGCACAGCAAACAGCAGAACTGATGCGTTCAAATGAAGAGTTGGAGCAATTCGCCTATGCTGCATCTCATGATATGCAGGAACCCCTTCGAATGATTACCAGTTATATTCAATTGATTGAAAAGAAAATTGACCAGGGGGACTCAACGAGTGTGAAAGAGTTTATGAGTTATGTGGTGGAGAGTGTGGCAAGAATGCAGTCGTTGCTAAATGACTTACTTCAGTTTTCGCGCGTTAATAGAAAGGGGAGTGCGTTTACAACTACCGATTTAAATGAAGTGCTGCAAGTTGCAATTGCACATCTTGCAGAAAAAATTAAAGAAACAGATGCAGGGGTAAGTTTTGAAAAGATGCCAGTATTAAGTTGTGATTCTTCTCAGATTCTGAGATTGTTCCAGAACCTGTTAGACAATGCTATCAAATACAGAGCCCCCGGAAGAAAGCCCGTGATACAAATATTTGCAGAAGAAAGAGGACATGAGTATGTGTTCGGGGTAAAAGATAACGGCATAGGAATAGAGAATAAATTCTATGGTCGTATATTCGTTATATTTCAACGGCTGCATTCGCGTACTGAATATGAGGGAACTGGAATTGGGTTAGCCGTTTGTAAAAAAATAGTAGAGCGACACGGAGGAGAAATTTGGGTGGAGTCGGAAGTTGGCAAAGGCAGTACGTTTTATTTCACCCTCAAAAGATAATTTAGTTGTTTTATGAATTTCGCTACAGAAAAAAACATACATCCAAGAATTTTATTAGTAGAAGATAATCGTGGGGATATTCGCTTAACTCAGGAAGCGTTGAAGGAAAGCCGGCTAAAAATTCAGTTGGATGTGGTAACGGATGGCGAGCAGGCGGTAGATTTTTTAATGAAAAGAAATCAATATACCGATGCTGTTACTCCGCATATTGTTCTTTTAGATCTTAATCTTCCTAAAAAAAACGGGCTAGAGGTTTTAAGAGAAATAAAAGAACATGAAACGCTGAAGAAAATTCCTGTTATACTACTAACTACTTCCGATGCGGAACATGATATTGCTAAAGCATATAACCTTCATGTAAATTGCTACATTTTAAAGCCCGTTGACTTCGAGGATTTTTCAAACGTGATAAAGCTAATTGAAATTTATTGGTTTAATACCGTTCAACTTTCACCTGCTTAAAATTTTTTATGGCTGTTCAGGAACTTAAAGTTTTGTTGATTGAGGATAATCCTGGAGATGCCTTCCTCATTAAATTTTATCTCGGTGAATCTACCGCTCCTGTATTTCAGGTTTCTCATGCCGAAACTTTGAAAGCCGGACTTGAGCTTCTGTCGAAAAATAAATTCGATCTCATTTTAAGCGACATGAACCTGCCCGATAGTTTTGGAGTTGATACTATTAAATCTATTCTTGGACGATTCCCCGGCAATTTAGTAATAGTACTTACTGGTTTAACGGATGAAGAAGTAGGATTGGAAACTGTTCGATATGGCGCACAGGATTTTTTAGTGAAAGGAAAATTTGATGGCAAAGTTTTGATTTCATCGGTGATGTTTTCGTTTGAGCGTTTCAAGTTGAACAAACAGATTGACAAAGTTTCGAAAGAATTAGGTGAGGAGAATTACCGTTTAGAAAGCATACAGCGGTTGCTAAACGTAGGGTATATGGAATACGATAGCAAAACCAATATTTTTTTTCGTACAGATTATACACTTCAATTGGTAGGTGCAGATGCCTACAAACAGAATATAAGTCTGGAGGAAGCCCTGAACCTGACCGAGAATCCCGATGAATTAAGATTGCTGATGATAGAAATTCTTGAGAAGAGCAGTACTGGTGAGTTTACTTTTACTCGTAAGAGCGACAAAAAGAAAGTGCGCCTGATTTACGAAGGCAAAAACGGCAAGTTCTATGGGGTTATTCAAAATTTATCGTAGCTGCCATCGGTGGCAAGCATAGCTGGTGCAAACCAGTTATTTTCTATAATATCTTTGGGGTTGGCAAAATCAATCATGAATGACAACAAATTTCTCATATAGAGGAATGAAAGAAAACCTCTTGATGAGTTAAGAGGTTTTTGGGAATAAATATTTCTTAATTAATTATTCTCTGCCATTGCCATTTCCTTCCGCGCAATATTGAAATATGAATACGAGAAGAAAACCACACAACCTACAAATGTAGCCGAAGAAGCTATTATGGTAATATTGAACCAGTTCAGATGCCAGAAATAATAGAAGGTATTTAAACTCAGCATTACCAGCACTAAGCGCGCATACTCCGCATATACTATCCAACGCTTGTTTTCGAAGATAGCTCCGGTAATAAGCATGGTAATGAGAATAAGAAGGAAGAACACTGCGCGGTAGAACACACTCATATCTTTAAAGTGCGACATATAAAGTATGGCTCCACCCAGCATAATGAAGTATTGAACTATAGCATAAATCTTAAAATAGATATTGGTATCAGCATCGTATTTCTTAAAATTATTTTCAGATGGCTCGGGAATAGGTTGTGTTCCTCCCATGTAATCAGGCATCCAGCCGGGCATCGCAAAAATCATTCTTAGTTTGTCAAACCATTTCATGTTTCGTGCCTTCTGAAACATCTCTACAAAATAATGCGTGTTAGCCCAAATAGGGTTCCAACTTTTCAGTTGCGTAGTAATGCCGTAATAAATTTCAGTATCCTTTTCTTCTTCTTTAAAAGTGCCAAACATTCTATCCCAAATCATTAAAAGTCCGGCATGGTTTTTATCAATGTATTTAGGATTAATGGCATGGTGAACGCGATGGTGCGAAGGAGTATTGAACCAGTACTCAAACCACGGATGCAATTTGCCGATAGCTTTCGTGTGTATCCAGAATTGGGCTAGCGTCTGAACCACCGCAGCCAACCCAAATATCATTGGGTCGAAACCCATAAATGGAATAGGAAGAAAAATAACGAAAGCGAGCATGTTGTGAAACCACGACTGACGAAGTGCTACGCTTAGGTTATATTCTTCGCTTTGATGATGTACTAAGTGTGCTGCCCAAAAAATATTCATTTCGTGTCCCCAACGGTGGGCCCAATAAAAAAAGAAATCGAAAGCGATTAAAGCCAAAACAAAGCTCCACCATGTAGCAGGTATATGAAAGAAAGCATAGTTCTCATAAATAACCATGTAAAGTCCCAACAGAAAAACTTTAGATAGAACGTTCCAAAGCTGTTGCCCCAAGCCAACTACGAGATTATTCAATGAATCATTTAAACGGTAGAGGTCTTTCTTCTTTACATAGCTATAAAACCATTCAATACCCATAGCGATAAAAAAGAAAGGAATAACAAGAAGAATATAAGCGGGACTCATGTGTTGTTTAAGTTTTCGATTTACTATCAGGAAACGAATTTAAGCGATGGTTTCATACTTGTCAACGATTTGCAAAAGAAAATATTGAAACGCTGTATTTTGAACTTGAACCGTATTGCCTTAGGTTCGCTACCTTAATAGAATACGATGAATAAAGTCTTTGTTGCATTTGCTGTAGCGGTTTTCACTATTTGTTTTTCACTGCCCTCTTTCTCGCAGGATACTTCTATCTGCTATCTCCGCGATGTAACGGGAAGAATCCGCGAACACAATGTTGACTTCATCAAAATGAAGTTGGATGTAAAGTTTAAAGTGAAGGAAGGGAAAGTAATAGGCAATGTGAAATACGATTTCAAACCAATTCAATACGTGGTAGATACGCTGTTTCTTAATGCTCCCGGCATTGACATCAAAAAAGTTTTATTAGACGGAAAGGAAAAGCTGTTTACGGTAGATAGCGAAGGCGTAACTATCCGGTTTCTTCAGCCGATGGATTGGAACAAGCAATACAAATTAGAGATAAACTATGAAGCCACTCCGCGCAAAGGAATTTATTTTATTGGTTGGAATGTGGATTCAAAGAATACTGACAACAACAGGTATTTCACCCGCAAACAAATCTGGACTCAGGGGCAAGGGATTGATAACCGCCACTGGATTCCGTGCTATGATGACGTGAACGATAAGATGATAACTGAAACGGTTATCACTTTCGATTCTTCTTACACTGTTATATCTAACGGAGTTTTGAAAGAGAAGAAAAAAAATGCTGATGGCACTGCTACCTGGTATTATGCTATGTCAAAGCCCATGGTTCCTTATCTTATTATGATTGGCATTGATAAATATGCTTACAAAGATTTTAAGAGCAAGAACGGCATGGTCTCGCGCCAGTATTATTATGCTGAATATCCGGAGACGGTGGACGGCACATATCTGTACAGTGCCGAAATGATGGATTGGCTGCCTGAACAAACAGGAGTTAAATACCCATGGGAAACTTACTGCAATGTTCCGGTTCAGGACTTTATGTATGGAGCAATGGAAAATACCTCTGCCACTATTTACACCGATGTTTATTTGTGTGATAAGCGTGGTGCTCTTGATAGAGTTTATATTGGTACGAATACTCACGAACTCACTCATCAATGGTTTGGTGATTACATAACTGAATACAGTGCTGCGCATCATTGGCTGCATGAAAGTTTTGCAACTTACTACGCCAAACAGTTTAATCATCACATTTTTGGTGAGGATAAGTATGAGTCAGAGAGACGCGGAGAACAATGGGCTGCAATTGTAGCGGATAGAAATGATCGGTATCCAGTGGCTCACTCAAAAGGTGGAGGTAGTCGTCATTACCAGAAAGGGAGTGCTGTAATTGATATGATTCGCTATGTGGTGGGCGATTCGGTTTTTAAACGCAGTGTTACTAATTATCTCAGGAAACATGCTTACAGCAATGTGTTGAATGACGATTTTAAGATGACTTTCATGGAGACAGCAGGAGTGAACCTTGATTGGTTTTTTAATCAATGGATATATCGCGCAGGATTTCCTGAATATGTTGTAAGCTACGAGTTGCAAGATAAACGTGTTGCCTTTTTCGTGAAGCAAACACAAAAGATAGATGAACTTACTTCGTATTTCAAAATGCCGGTTGTGTTTGAAGTGCATTTTAAAGATGGTTCTTCCTCCACCAAGAAGGAATGGATAAGTCATGCTTTTGATACGGTGTATGTAAGTACCCCCGTAGGAGCGGAAATTGATTACACGTTGTTTGACCCAGGTTCAAGCCTGATTAAACAGTCTTATTTTCATAAGAGCTATGAAGAACTTGCAGCACAAGTAGAAAAAGCTACACACATGATTGATCGTTCCGATGCTCTTGGAGTTTTGCGCGATACAGCTTTGGAAAAAAAGAAGGATTTGCTCATTCGAATTTTCAATAAGGGCAACTACTATACCATTCAAAACGAAATCATTTTACAACTTTCGAAAGATAAAAGTGCTGATGTAATAGATTTATTTAAAAGAGCGCTTCATAGTAAAGATTTATTGGTGCGTAGGGCGGTAGTAGATAACCTTACCGATATTGCTGATGAAATTCCATCTGCTTTATTACAGGATTTGGAAGCGTTGCTTCGTGATTCTTCGTATTATACAATTGAAAATACTTTACGTAAGCTATGTAAAAGTAATTCGGATAAAGCTGCTGTCAGAAAGTATCTGGGTATTACTGAAAATATATTTGGTTTAAATAATAACGTTCATATTACTTGGCTTGAAATAAGTATTGCTGAAACAGATTCTGTTGTCAGCCAAAAATTTAAGAATCAATTAGTAGACTATACTTCTAATCGTTATGAGTTTCGTACAAGAGTGAAAGCGATTGAAACTTTAGAGCGATTGAAATATTGCGATGAAGAATTTATTAAAAATCTTTTTAATGCCTGCACATACACAAACAACCGTATAAAAGGACCTGCTTCGAGATATTTGAAAACATTGTTGAACAAAACTGAAAACCTCGAACTCGCGAAGAGTGTTTTTACAGCGAACAGTTGGAACGAATGGGAAAAGAAGATTATTGAGCCACTATTAAAGTAGCAAAAAATTTATTCTTCAATCGTAGTTAATTCTTCTTCTGCAACCACACGGTTTTCCATTCGCTGATAAATGTAATTCATCACAATGCCCCCAATTACCAGAACAATTCCTGAAAGCGCGAGCCATTCGTAATGCTCATCAAAGAATGCGAATCCGAAAAGCAGTGCATAGATAATTCCAAGATAATTGTAGATGGAAACATTGGCAATTTTTTCCCGCTGCAATGCTTTGGTAAGATTTACTTGACCGAGTTGTGTGCAGATTCCTATCATCAATAAATAAAACCATTCTATACCGTGCGGCATTCTCCAGTTAAAAAACGAAAATAACAAACCCGAAACAACACCCACCAATTGAAAATGCAGAACTACTACCATCGTATGTTCTTTTCCTTTTAGGCTTCGAACCATGTTGTAAGCAAAGCCTGACGCAAGCGCAGAAATAATTCCAATAGCCAGCATTGACAGCGATACACGGCTGTCGAAACCTTTAATAACGATGATTCCGGCAAACGAAATGAAAAAGAAAATCCATTGCAGCGGCTTTACTTTTTCTTTTAGTAAAAATATGGCAATAACGGTAGTAAAGATTGGAGAGAGGTACTGAATGGTAACTGCTGTACCTAAAGGAATCTCGCGCAGTGTAAGAAAGAAAGTATAGAGGGCAATGGTCCCAAAGATGCCTCGTGCCAGTAACAGATTTCTGTTGCCTCCTTTCCAATCCACTTTTTCACGAAAGAGAATTGCAAGGCAAATGAGCATTGAAACTAAACAACGAAAGAAGACAATTTCCATAGCAGGAAAATCGCTTACTTTTTTGATAAATACATTCATTACTGCAAATGACAATGTGCTTAGCAGCATATGTTTAATACCGGAGGATAGTAGGGGAGAATCAGTTTTCAAAACGCAGGCGAAATGTATGGCAAATAAATATTTTCGTGTGACTAAAACATAACTATGGCTGATGTAAATAAATTTAAAGATGCGATTACAGCTGGATACGATTGCAAAGGAGATTATATTGTATTAGGGGCAGCCATACTTGATGGCAATGCAGTGGAAGGACTAGAGGTGAAAGCACCCCTCAAAACTTTTAATCGCCATGGTTTGATTGCAGGTGCTACCGGAACAGGTAAAACAAAAACACTTCAGATTATTTCCGAGCAGCTTTCAGCTAAAGGAGTTCCGGTTTTGATGATGGATATTAAGGGAGATTTGTCTGGCATTGCAGCAGCAGGAACTACAAATCCTAAAATAGAAGAACGCCACGCTAAAATCGGTTTGCCATGGCAAGCAGCAGGAAATCCTGTTGAGTTCTTAAGCCTTTCGAAAGAAAATGGGGTAAGGATGCGCGCCACGGTTTCGGAGTTTGGTCCTGTGTTATTTTCAAAAATTCTTGGCTTGAACGAAGTGCAGTCAGGAGTGGTAACTATTGTGTTTAAGTATTGTGACGACAGAAAAATGCCGCTGCTTGATTTAAAGGATTTTAAAAAAGTGTTGAATTATCTTACCAACGAAGGCAAAAAGGAGATAGAAGAGAACTATGGAAAAGTTTCTACTGCTACGGCATCTACTATTCTGCGTGGAATAATTGAATTGGAACAACAAGATGCCGAAATATTTTTTGGTGAAAAGAGTTTTGAAGTAGATGACCTGGTTCGTATTGACGAAAACGGCAGAGGCATACTTTCCATTCTTCGCCTTACCGATATTCAGGATAAGCCAAAACTGTTTTCAACTTTCATGCTCAGTTTGCTGGCTGAAATTTATGCGAACTTTCCTGAGGAAGGCGATAGCGGAACACCCAAACTCGTAATTTTTATTGATGAAGCGCATCTCATTTTTGAAGAAGCGAGTAAAGCCCTTCTCGACCAGATTGAAACGATTGTAAAACTGATTCGCTCTAAGGGAGTAGGTATTTTCTTCTGTACTCAAAACCCTACTGATGTTCCCGATGATGTGTTAGCGCAGTTAGGAATGAAAATACAACATGCGCTTCGCGCTTTTACTGCTAAAGACAGAAAGCAAATAAAATTGACTGCTGAAAACTATCCGCTAACCGATTTTTATGATACCGAGAATTTATTGACTTCCCTTGGAATGGGCGAAGCTCTGATAACAGTTCTTAGCGAAAAAGGAAATCCAACTCCGCTTGCTGCAACTATGTTGCAAGCACCGCATTCGCGAATGGAGGTGCTTACACCACAGGAAATTGATTCGATCAATTCAAAGTCAGTGTTGGTGAAAAAATACAACCAAGTAATTGACCGCGACAGCGCTTTCGAAATACTTACAGGCAAGTTGAATGCTGCTTCAGATCAAACATCTTCGCAGCAAACGGACAATACAACGGTTGTTTCTTCCAGCGAAACCAATGAGCCTTCGATGTTTGAAAAAGGAGCCGGAATGATAGGTGATGCTGCAAAGAGTACTGTGGGTAAAATGATTATTCGCGAGGTTACCCGAGGGCTTTTAGGTGTATTAGGATTTGGAGGAAGGACAAGGAGAAGGTAGAATTTTAGATATTATATTTTACTTTACTGCAGGTTAAACTTTACACCGATGTAATTCTGCGGAGTAATTTTCTTCAACTCTTTTCTAATTTCTTCGCTCACATCTAACTTATCTAAAAAATCTTGAATAGATTCCTTAGTAATGTTGCCACCACGCGTGAGTTCTTTCAGTTTTTCATAAGGTTTTGGGTAACCTTCTCTGCGAAGAATTGTTTGAATAGCCTCAGCCACCACTGCCCAATTTTTTTCTAAATCTGCGTTCAAAGTATCTGCATTCAACAAAAGTTTTGATAAACCTTTCTCGATAGAAGAAAAGGAAATTAAGGTATGTGCCACCGGAACTCCTATATTTCTAAGAACAGTTGAGTCGGTTAAGTCGCGTTGCAAACGGGAGATAGGAAGCTTAGCAGAAAGATGTTCGAAGAGTGCATTTGCAATTCC
>JBKJJB010000334.1:0-3574 GCA_046598235.1 Chitinophagales bacterium | reverse complement strand
TGTATCGAAAGCTTTTGGTGATAGATTGTTATACGAGAATTTAAACTTCTCCCTTCCGCAGGGAGGTATTGTGGGAATCATAGGCCCCAACGGTGCGGGTAAAACCACTTTATTCCGCATGATTATGGGTGAAGAGAAACCAACCTCTGGAACATTTGAAGTAGGCGAAACAGCAAAAATTTCTTATGTTGATCAAGCACACGCAAACATTGACCCTGAAAAAACAGTTTGGGAAGTAATTAGTAAAGGCGGTGAGTGGATTGAACTCGGAAGTTTAAAAATGAATTCGCGCGGATATGTTTCACGCTTCAACTTCAACGGTGCCGACCAGCAGAAAAAAATTAAAATTCTTTCGGGTGGAGAAAAGAATCGTTTGCATTTGGCTCTCACTCTTCGCGATGAAGCCAATGTTCTTCTTCTCGATGAGCCAACCAACGATTTAGATGTAAACACCATTCGCGCTTTAGAAGAAGCCTTGGAAAACTACGCAGGTTGTGCAGTTATCATTTCGCACGACCGTTGGTTTTTGGATAGAGTTTGCACTCACATTCTTGCTTTTGAAGGCGAAGGTCAGATATATTGGTTTGAAGGTGGTTTTAGTGATTATGAAGAAAACCGTAAGCAACGTTTGGGAATTACTGATGATACTCCTAAAAAGTTTAAGTATAAGAAGTTGGTAGTAGGGTAATACTTTATGTCACAGGTTCTCGAGCATAGGAGCCTGCTAAACAGTAATTTTATTTTACTCTATAACACTTTTTGTAAGGTTTAAAATCGCTTCCTTCATTACAAAAACTATAATCAATGGGTATTTCAACAGTTGCATCAGGACCTGCCCACGTAGGGAAATAACCTAAATCAACCAATGAGTCGTGGTTGTATGGTCTTGCTTCCTCGATATAATACACAAGAACTGTGTCCACCCCTTTAATGTATAAGTATTTATACTGTGTAATAGCTGTACATCTCCAACAATTCTTTTTGCAACCACTTATAATCAGCAGGACAAAAAACAATCCTATTATTATCTTTTTCATAGCAATCAATACATTTTTTCGTAACAATAAAATCCTTGCGATTCAAGATATTTAACCTCTTTCTTATTAAATATGTTATCTATTTGTCGCTGATTACCAAGTATAAAAAAAGTGTCCCAAGCACATCTGTAACCTAAGTTTTCATAGTACGTTCTAACCCTAATTGGCGAATCTGCATACCCTGGAGTTAAATATCTGATGGTATCTGTACCTTGCGTACAAACTACATATTGAGATTGCCAACTAATACAAGTGTAACGCGCCTCCCTACACCCACCAATTCCAACTAAAGTAATTGCTACAGCAATTACTCTCAACTTTATTTTCCTTTTTATCATCATTTTAATTTTTACTCCCTTCTTTCCCCAACCTCCCAATCACCACCTCTTGCCTCTCACTCTCCTTTTTCAACTGCAACACATACAGCGTCAACTCCTCAATCTTCTGCAACAGTTTGGCATCCATCTACGCCATATCAATTCCATTTTCTACAACTTCCTCTGCGCTTGGCAAAATTCAAGTATAAGAAGCTAGTGGTAGCTAATACTTAAATTCACAATTTTGCGTTTGTAATATTCCTGTTGATTTTCGTTGACATCAGCAGGGTTGTCCATTATATTTACATCGAACTGAATTAATTGGAATGAAAACTACAAAACTCTTTATACTTTCTTTATTATTTGTCTGCGCTTGTTCTTTCAGGCAGGAAGATGAGCAAACCTACAAAGGCATATTTAATGCAACTATTGACGGCAAAAATTTTCAAGTTCAGGAAGATCAACTGTTTCGTGGCTTGCTGATGAATAAGTCTGCTTCGAAAGATGGAAAGATTCCGGCACGAACAGTTATTAGTGCTATGTTCAACGGACAGTCGTATAATGTTTCAGAAGATAAACTATTTACCGAAAACGTGCAATTTGAAATGGCTTATGAAGATGGTAAAACGGGGCAGCCTTCTTACTATGCTTTGGCAATGCAATTTCAATCGGGCAAATACTATTTGGTTAAGGAGCAAAGTAAATTGAACATTACCCAGTTTACCTGGGAAACAGATAAAAAACATTTTCGCATATCTGCTGACTACGATTGCAAAATGCGCAGTTGGGGATCTCCCGCTGATGGAGTAAAAGACATTAGCCTGAAAGGCAAGATGTCTAACATCAGAATAACTGTTCCGAGTTGGTTAGTTGCTAAAAACTAAGGTCTTCCTCTTTATCCTCTATTTTGTTTTCTGTTCTTTCCTCAAACGAAGTTGTGTCCCTGGTAGGAAAGATTCTATTCGGCTGGCTCGAAGGATTTTGCTGAATGTATTCCTTCACCCGCTCCAGCGCCTCAAAAATTTTATCGAAGTCCTCCTGAAAAATCATTACGCTGTTGCGAACAAATTCTCCATTGTGCTTGCGGCTTTCATTAATTTTTAAAATCTGGCTGCCTTGGTTGTTCTCTTTTACATCCAAAAAATAAGTTCTTTTTCCAGCCGGAACCTTTTCGGTAAATAACGTTTTGTCGTCTTGCATTGCCTTTCTATTTTGCGCCAAAGTAAAATTTTTATCCAAGCAAAATAAATTGGGTTATGCAAAAAAAAATAATGCTGTTGGGCAGCGGTGAACTGGGAAAGGAATTTGTAATTGCTGCAAAGCGCTTGGGGCAATATGTAATTGCCGTAGATTCCTACAATGATGCGCCTGCCCAGCAGGTAGCCGATGAGCGCGAAGTAATAAATATGCTGGATGGTAATGCATTAGATGCGATAGTCGCGAAACATAAACCCGATATTATAGTTCCGGAAATTGAAGCTATTCGCACCGAACGATTTTATGACTATGAGCAACAGGGAATTCATGTGGTGCCGTCTGCGCGTGCAGCAAACTTCACCATGAACCGAAAAGCGATTCGTGATTTGGCAGCAAAAGAATTGGGTTTGAAAACTGCTAACTACCGTTATGCTACTTCGTTTGAAGAATTAAAAGCAGCAGTTAAAGAAGTAGGAATTCCCTGCGTAGTAAAACCTTTGATGAGTTCGAGCGGTAAAGGACAATCAACTATAAAAACCGAAGAGGAAATTGAAAAGGCATGGAACTATTCACAAGCAGGAAAGCGCGGTGACATTGCCGAAGTAATTGTAGAAGCGTTTGTAAAGTTTCATACAGAAATTACTTTGCTAACAGTAACTCAAAAAAATGGAGTAACACTTTTTTGTCCGCCTATCGGGCATAGACAAGAGCGCGGAGATTATCAGGAAAGCTGGCAGCCATGTGTGATGAGTGAAGCACATTTGGAAGAAGCAAAACAAATTGCTGATAAAGTGACCCGCGCACTTACCGGAGCAGGAATTTGGGGAGTAGAATATTTCTTAGCAGATGATGGTGTTTATTTCAGCGAGCTTTCTCCGCGCCCGCACGATACAGGCATGGTAACATTGGCTGGTACTCAAAATCTCTCTGAGTTTGAATTACATGCAAGAGCAGTTCTCGGTTTACCTATTCCTGATATTGAGTTGCTGAAAGTGGGAGCGAGTGCTGTTATTCTTGCTGATA
>JBKJJB010000318.1:0-3912 GCA_046598235.1 Chitinophagales bacterium | reverse complement strand
TTCTTATGGAATGAGTTTTAATGAAGGAACTACTTTCAAACCTTTCAGAACTTATGAAGGAAGTAAAACTGATTTCCTGGGCTTTGATAGTAAGGTTCGCCCTTTACCCGATAATTTTCCCGGAATAGTTGCCTTGAATGATTTGAAACTGTTGAACGGCAGCGATACACTGGTTAAACTCGGCAGACAAATAAACAACAGCAGTTGGAAAGTGAAAGAACGAAAGATGGCATATCCGGGGCAAAGCTTACAAGTAAGCGGTGGATTTGCTGTTCGGAAAAAAGATATTCAGGTGGGTGGTGTGTTCGCGCTTTCGTATTCGAATAGTTTGCAGTATGCCCAGGGAACCCGCACACGGTACGATGCAACAGGAGAGGTATATTACGACTATGCCGATGACCGTTACAACAACTCGGTAACTGCTGCATTGCTTGCAAACATTGGAGTGGTGATTAAGAATAATCATAAGATAAGCTGGAAGAATATTTACACGGTGAATAGCGACAATACTACTTACGAGCGAAACGGTATCAGCATTTTTAGTTCTACCGAACAGCGCAGAACCAGTCTTGAGTTTACCAGTTCAAGAGTGTTGAACTCTAATTTATCGGGTGAGCATGTGTTAGGTAAACAACAAATTAAATTCAAGTGGAACGGAGGTGTGGCTTTCATTAACCGCGACCAGCCAAAGACGATGCGTTATAGCTACGAGCGCTTTTATAGTAGCGATGTCCCTCTTGGACCTAATACAGTAAACGACCCTTTCCTTTATCAAATCCAAAACGGAGGTAGCGACCCTAAGTTGAGTGCTATGTTCAATAGCAAATTGACGGAGTGTGTTTACAATGCGGGAGCTGACTTAGCTATTCCTTTCGAAATTCTAAATAATAAGCAGATAGTTACGGTTGGTTATGCTTATCAAAACCGCCAGCGCAATTTTGAAGCACGTAACCTTTTCTTTGATTATACCAGTAACTCTGCCGATAGTTTATTGCAAGACCCTAATATTGACAACATCATCAATCAGGAGAATTTTGATAAAGGCAAACTCACACTAAATCAAGTAGCATTCCCTTCGGATATGTACACTGCAAAATCGCAGATACATGCCGCCTATGCTATGATGGAGAATAACATTGGCGAACATTTTAAAATGGTTTGGGGGTTCCGCTTCGAGCAGTTTAAACAGGAACTAACTTCCCCAACCAATATTGATTTTGAAGTAATACCCCAAGACCCGGAGCCACCGCTTATTAAAACTAAACTGACCGACAGCACTTATGTAAAAGAATATTTCAGTGGTGCCTACAAAACTGATTCGCTCAACAACGTAAAGAATGTTTTCCCTTTACTTCCTTCTATCAATCTCATTTATAAGCTAAACGAGAGCATGAATCTACGCGCATCTTACAGCCAGAGCATGAGCCGTCCGGAATTTCGAGAGGCATCGCCTTTTGCTTACTACGATTTTTTACGCGATGTAAACCTTACAGGAAATGTAAACCTGCTGCAAACTTTTATTCATAATGCAGACTTACGCTACGAATGGTTCCTTGGTAAAGGACAGAGTATTAATGCAAGCGTGTTCTACAAACATTTTACTAATACGATTGAACTTACTTCAATGGCTGCCGGTGGTGTGCCGCAGTTTCTTTACAACAATTCGGGCAAAGCATTTTTAGTGGGCGGTGAAGTTGAAGTGCGCAAAAATTTCGGCTTTGCAACAAAAAAATTAGAAGACTTAGTTTTCGTTGCCAACCTATCATACATCTATAGCCGTGTTGATTTGCGTAATGTAAAAAACAACAGCAGCGATGAGCAGGTGCGCCCCATGCAGGGTCAAAGCCCCTACATCATCAACTTAGGATTAAACTATGTTCATCCTACTATAGGAACCGGTGCATCGCTTTTATACAATCATGTAGGTCAGCGTTTATATGCTACAGGCGAAGTGGGTAATTCGGCTTGGTATGAGCATTGGAGACCATTGCTCGATTTTCAAATCAGTCAGAAATTTTGGAAAGACAAAGGCATGATTCGGTTTACTATAAGCGATTTAATTGCTTCTAAAAGTATTTTTTATCAAAATGCCGAGGTAGGCAAAAACCGCGAATACAACAAAGGAAAAGATGCGGTTGTGTTGAGCCAAAAGAATTACCGCACGTATTCGGTGCAGGTGTCGTTTAATTTTTAATCACATTCAGATTATTATTAGCGATTCTTCCAATAGTTCGATTTTCGCTTATGATGTGCAAAGGCAACAATGTTTAACTCAGTATTTCTTATTCTGAAAATAATTTTGTAAGGGAACCTTTCAAGATTTATTTTTCTGTAGCTGCCCCGGACAGGTTGAAATAATTTTGGATGGGTAGAAATTTGTTTTACTGCCTCATGAAATTTTATCAGTAAGTCATCTGATAACTCAGTCGAAATTTCGTGGTAGTAATCGAGCGCATCTATAATTTCAGTTTGAGCACGTATATTAATTAAGCAATTTACTTACCATACTTTTCTTTCAGTTGATTGTTGAATTCTTCAAGGGAAATAGCTGTAGAAGGATTCTTCTCGTATTCTACCCATCTTTCTTCAAGCATCTGAAATTCTTCATCTGTTATGTCATCTTCTTCCTCAAAGGTTTGCACTTCGCTTTTAAATTTAGTAGTGCTCAGAATATTTTTCAGCAACTCGGCATCTTGGTCGTTTTCTACTCTTACGGTAATTGTTTTCATACAAAATAATTTTTACCAAAGGTATTAAATCACTTTCATATCACTTTGGAAGGTTTTTCTTTTCAAACAACACAATTATTTAATACTACCGAAATGTACTGGTTAACTGCCCACCACACCTTTGCGGCACACAAAAACAAAAAAAATCAGATGAAAAAAACTTTTCTACAAAAACTATCAGCCATTGCATTATTGTTTATGGCTTTACACACTAACGCGGCTAATATTAGCGTAACCACCGACATTACTACAAACACTAACTGGACTAACACAAACATCTATATTCTTTATGGCGATATTATTATTAAAAGCGGAGCATCACTTACTATTCAACCCGGCACTATTATAAAGGGCGATAAATCTACCCTTAGCCGTTTGGTGGTAGCTACAGGAGCAAAGTTAGTAGCACAAGGTACTGCTGAGCAGCCGATAGTTTTCACTTCGAACCAGGCTGCGGGTTCACGCGCGCGCGCAGATTGGGCAGGGCTTGCAGTATGTGGTTTGGCTCCTGTAAATTTTAAAGATGGAGGTGGCAACTCTATTCAAGGTCGCTTGGAGTGCGGCACTGCTACCGACTATGATTTTGGTGGCAATATTGCGGATGATAGTTCAGGTGTTATTAGTTACGTGCGCATTGAGTATGCCGGTTATGTATGCGGCAGCAACAGCGAGTTGAACAGTTTAACGCTGGGTGGTGTGGGAAACAGAACAAAGATTGACCATGTAATGGTAAGCTATGGACAGGATGATGGGTACGAGTTTTTCGGTGGAACCGTAAACGCGAACCACATCATTTCGTACGGCAGCCGCGATGATGATTTTGATACAGATAACGGCTATAGCGGAAAAGTGCAACACGGTTTAATTATTCGTATTGATACCATTGCCGATCAGGGCGATGTATCGAATGCTTTTGAATCGGATAACGATGCCAACGGAACTTACAATACACCTTATACTAAAGCGGTGTTCAGTAATATTACTGTGGTAGGTCCTGCACCAACTACTACCTCTACCATAGATGCTAAGTATGGATGGGGAGCGCGTTTAAGAAGAAATACAGGGCTTAACATTTTCAACTCTTTGTTTATGGGTTATAAGCGCGGACTTCGTATTGAAGGAACCGGCAGCCAGACCAAAGCTACTATGGACACCTTGGAATTTAAGAACAACATTATTGCCG
>JBKJJB010000149.1:0-7086 GCA_046598235.1 Chitinophagales bacterium | reverse complement strand
GCGTTTTCTTTTGATAAAACAGTTCCGTTCGGTTACAGGAATAAGCTCACTTATAAAGTAATTGTGAATTGGGAAATAGCAGAACACAAATCACAAGGAACCATGCAGCTTGCTATGAACTACGGAGACTTTGAAAACTATTGGTTCTTTGCCATGAATAGTCAGGAGGGAAAAGAGAAATGCAAAGTATTATTTGAGGCACTGAAAAAGGTACCCTATAAAACAAAAGAGTATTAAGCTATCAACTGTTAGTTACCTGCTTTGCCCACTTTGGCAATACAATCATTCCGAGAATCAGATACAGATAATAGGAATACATTCTCCAAACTAAAGCAATAGCCGCTGATAATCCTACCGGCATAAACTCGCAGTTAAGGGAGATAAACGAAAGTTCAGCAACACCACTTGCTCCCGGTGTAGAGGGGATAGCAGTGAATATCCATAACACATATTGACGGGAGAGCGCGGTAAGGAAACTGAAATCAGTAACAGCAAAAGCATAAAACAAAGATACCGCAAGCAAATACCGACTCACCCAATTGATAAGTGTAGCCACCGACATTTTTATCCAAAATGAAAAGGGTTTATTCTTAAACTCGTTGGCAGTCAGTTCAATTTCATCGCCTACAAAAATCAGTTTGCTTTTAATACGGCTCAGAAATTTTATTTCCGCCAGTTGATGGAAGATTTTTTTGGTGGCGTGAGGCATAACAAAAAGAGCGGTACCCAGAAAAACACAAGCCGAAAGAATTAACAGGTAACCAATCCATGCAAAGCTCGCGAAATGCCGAATGCCTTGCATAATCTGATGACCTTCCAAATCGGCACATGCAAAAGAGAAAGAAAGAATTTGGTTGCCAAGAAATAAATAGAGAATACCAAACACTACAACGAAAGCGAGGTTATCGAAAAAGCCATTGAGCATAAGCACCGCCACGCTTCTGCCCGAACTGATTCCACCTTTAATGAGCAGATAAAGAACAAAGGGCATAACACTGATTTTGGGTGTAATGCAAACCCCAAACTCCCAAAGCGTAATAGTTTGAAATGTTTTAAGCCAGGTGAGTTGGTTGCCGGTACTCAGACGGATTTTATACATAAACGCAGCATCGCGACAAACAACTGTTAGTGCCGCAAGCAAAAGCCCCAAAACAAGTTTTTCAGAAATGCAAATGGTATTAAGCGCAGCCGGATTAAAATTATGAAGAATAAGATACAGTGAAACAGCACCACCAATGGCAACAGGAATTAGAATCTTCCACAGATTAATTTTTGGCACCTTATTACTCATTAGGGTAAATATAAAAACCCTTTCGCGGTACAATCTGCGAAAGGGTTTTGTATTAGAGTTATCGAAAGATTAATTTTCTTGTCCCTCCAGGACAACCTCGGTTGGTTGCGGGTCTTGCTTTTCGAGCCAGAAGTTGTTGTATCCTTCGCCTATGGTAATTTTAACTTGCTGCTCCTGTATCAACTCAAGAACAGAAAGGAAAGCAAAAATAGCGTGGACGCGGTTTTCTATTCCTTCAAATATTTTTTCAAAAGCAATTTGTTTTCCGATTTGTATCTTTTCCAGCAGCACCATTTTTTCTCCCGCAATAGTATAAGCAGGTGTTTCCACCGTATGAACTACTTTGTTTTGTTCACGGTTCATGCGGTCGAGAACATTCTGAAATGCTTTCAACATGCGGAACATGGTGAGATTTTGCATTTCAAACTCCGTTTCAAACAGCGCGGCAATTTCCTGATTCTCGAAAAGCACATTGCCTCGCTTATTTATACTCTGACGGTCTTCCTCCAATTTGCGCATTGATTCGGAGGTTTCTTTAAATTTCTTGTATTCAATCAACCGACTGATAAGCTCATCGCGAGGGTCAATTTCTTTTCCTGTTTCCGGATCAACCTCTTTGCGTGGCAATAGCATCTTTGCTTTTATGCGCATCAATGTGGCAGCTACTAAAATGAACTCACTCGCTACTTCAATATTGAGTGTTTCCATTTTGTGGATGTAGTCAAGAAAATCGGTGGTGAGTTTAAAAATGGGAATATCATATATATCCAACTCATCGCGCTCAATGAAAAACAGCAACAAGTCGAATGGTCCTTCAAACTGGGGTAATTTTATTTCGTAAGTATCTTGCATGTTCGGTATCAGTATTTCTCCCCTCTCCTTTTGGAGAGGGGTAGGGGGTGAGGTTAATTCGCTAATTCGCTCATGAATTTGATTCGTATTAACTGAAGATTCTCGATATCTACATCATCGTTTTTAAACTCATCATAAGCGGCATCTAACGAATCGGTAGTTGCCGTTCGGAAATAATCGTAAACATCCTTTACTAAATCTTCATCTAAAATATTAAAGAGATAGTAATCAATATTCAACTTAGTTCCCGAGTTTACAATAGCCTCTAGTTCATGAATTAGTTCCGGGCGTTTCTTCCCAAGCATCTTTGCAATTTCTTCAAGGGCAATTTTTTTATCAATAGCTTGAATGATTCTGATTTTATCTCCGCTTTTATTTACAACACCACGAACCACAAAATCTGTTGGACGTTCAATATCATTTTCGTCAACATATTTTTTAATCATTTCAATAAATTCTTTCCCATAGCGCTCTGCCTTACCTTTGCTTACTCCTTGAATATTGCAAAGCTCATCCATAGTTATTGGATATTTCGTGGCTATTTCTTCAAGAGAAGGGTCCTGAAAAATGACATAAGGAGGAAGTTTATGTTGCTTGCCAACTTTCTTAGTTAAATCTTTCAACATATTAAGCATTTGCGGATCGAGTACTCCTCGCGTTGCGCTTCCGTCTTCTATCACTACTTCTGTTCCATCATCTTCATAATTATGATTGATAGAAATTTTTACCGGTCGCGGTTTCTTCAAAAACTCATGTCCTCTATTGGTGATTTTAAGAAGGCCGTATTGCTCAATATCTTTTTCAAGCATTCCCGCCATCATTGCATGACGGATTACAGAGTTCCAATGATACTCGTCTTTATCTGACCCTTTTCCAAACCAATCCTGCTGGTCGTATCTGAAATCGGTAATCTCTTTTCCTTTTTTGCCAATGAGAAGTTTCGCGATATAAGGCAGGTCATGATTTTCTTTTACCGCTTTAATTATTTCAATGGCAAGTTTAGTGTCTGCGGTTACATCAATTTTCTCTTTCGGATTTTTACAGTTATCGCACTTGCAGTTGCAGTCTTTCGCATTGAACTCTTCCCCAAAATAGTGTAACAGAAATTTTCTTCTGCACTCAGCTGATTCGATATACGCGACTGTTTCGTTGATGAGTTGAATGTTGCGTTCGCGTTCTGCCACAGATTTATCGCGAAGTAATTTTTCGAGTTTTCCAATGTCTTTGTATGAAAAATAAACCACGCAATCTCCTTCTAATCCATCTCTTCCTCCGCGACCTGTTTCCTGATAATAATTTTCTAAAGACTTAGGAATATCATAATGAATCACGAATCGAATATCCGGTTTGTCAATTCCCATTCCGAAGGCGATGGTCGCCACAATCACATCCAAATCTTCCATCAGGAAAGCATCTTGTGTTTGAGTACGAACCTTTCCGTCTAATCCTGCATGATAGGGTTGTGCTTTAATTCCGTTGGCGCGCAGAACTTCTGACAAATCATCACATGTTTTTCGATTGATAACATAAATGATTCCCGACTTGCCCGTGCGTTGTTTTATAAACTGCACCATATTTTTAATGGCGAGTTGAGGAGTTTTCTTTGTGCGTATTTCGTAATAAAGATTGGGGCGATTGAAAGAGGAAATGAAGATGTTGGGCTTCTTCATAATCAGCGTCTTCACAATATCGCTTTGCACTTTCGGAGTAGCGGTAGCCGTAAGAGCGATAATTGGAAATTTTTGGTCAAGTGCTTCTATAATTTCTCGAATTCTTCTGTACTCGGGACGGAAATCATGTCCCCATTCGCTTATACAATGCGCTTCATCAACAGCAATGAAACTAATTTTCACCTCTTTAAACAAATCAACGGTATCTTGCTTAGTCAAAGTTTCGGGAGCCACATAAAGCATTTTTGTTTTTCCACCCTTGATATCGCTAATCACTACATTTCTTTCTGTTTTGTTAAGCGAAGAATTCAGAAAGTGAGCGATACTGTCTTTATCGGAATAGTTTCGAATAAGGTCAACCTGATTTTTCATTAACGCGATAAGGGGCGAAATGATAATAGCAACACCTTCACTCATAATAGCCGGCAATTGATAGCAAAGCGATTTGCCGCCACCGGTAGGCATTATTACAAATGTATCGGTGCCTGCCAACAGCGATTTAATAATCTTCTCCTGGTCACCTTTAAATTTATTAAAGCCAAAAAATTCCTGCAATGCCTCTTTGGGCGACAATTCTGCTATATCCATAAACCTGATTTACTTAACGAATCAAAATGTAAATATCCTTCTCTATTAAATGATGTTTGATTGTCGTTTCAATTTAAGAAACATTTTCAAAAAAAAGAGCACGAATTTATAAACAACTTCTTTTGCATGGATGAATAATTACTTTTGTGCCCTTCTGCTTAACAAAAATTCTGTTCAATGAACAATACCTATGTGGTAATTATGGCGGGAGGTATTGGAAGCCGCTTTTGGCCCGAAAGCCGAATTGCCAAGCCGAAACAGTTTCTCGACATTCTGAATACGGGCAAAACACTGATTCAGCTTACCTATCAGCGATTTCTAAGTTTAGTTCCCAAGGAGAATATTTATGTGGTAACGGCAGATAGCTATGAGAAATTAGTTAAAGAGCAACTTGCTGATTTAACCGACTCGCAGATATTAAAAGAACCAACAAGAAGAAATACTGCACCATGTATTACATATGCTTGCGATAAAATTTACGCGAAAGACAAAGATGCCACCATCATTATCGCAGCATCTGACCATCTGATTTTAGAAGAAAAGAAGTTTTTAGATGTAGTAAGCAAGTGTATAGATTTTGTAAAGGAAAATTCATATTTAGTAACTATTGGCATTAAGCCAACTAAACCCGCAACAGGTTACGGCTATATTCAGTTTACGGAGGATAAATCCAAGGGAGATTTTTATAAGGTAAAAACGTTTACCGAAAAACCTACACTCGAAATCGCCAAAACATTTTTAAAGAGCGGAGATTTTCTTTGGAATTCAGGTATGTTTGTTTGGAAGGCAAAAACATTATTGCGCGCAGTGGTAAAGCATCTTCCTGAAATTGCAGAAGCATTTCGTGAAGGAAATACTCATTATGATAAACCTACCGAAGCAAAATTTATCAAAGAAGCATATTCTCAATGCTCCAACATATCCATTGATTATGGAGTAATGGAAAAAGCAAACAATGTTTATACAACCCCTGCTGAATTTGGTTGGAGTGATATTGGTTCATGGGATTCACTATATGAAGTATATGAACACGATTATTTAGGAAATGCTGTAGCAGGAAAGAATGTGAAGATTTATGACTCTGCCAATAATATGATTATGGTGCCGGGCGATAAATTAGTAGTGCTTCAGGGTTTGCGCGATTATTGTGTAGTGGATACGGGCGATGTTTTGTTGGTGTGCGAGCGTTCTAAAGAGCAAGAGATAAAACAGATAACGGTGGATTTGAAAGTGGCAGACTTAGATAAGTTTCTTTGATAGATATTGATTGTTTGGTTTACGCAATTTGCGTATTTAGTTTTTGAAAATGAATTTTCCCTCTACCATTAGTTCTAAACTCCCCAATACGGGCACTACCATTTTTACGGTGATGAGTGCACTGGCGAAGGAGCATAATGCTATCAACCTTTCACAGGGTTTTCCTGATTTTAATCCGCACCCTGTATTGATCGAAGAAGTTGAAAAAGCAATGCGCGGTAATTTTAATCAGTATGCGCCAATGGCTGGTTACTTGCCTTTGCGCGAAGGAATAGCAGAGAAAGCAGAATCACGCTACAAAGCAAAAGTAGATGCGGACACAGAAGTAACTGTTACAGCCGGAGGAACACAGGCAATTTTTACTGCTATACTTTCTGTAATTCGTGAAGATGATGAAGTGATTGTTTTTGCACCCGCTTATGATAGTTATGTTCCCGCAGTTGAACTTGCCGGAGGCAAGGCAATTTTTTACGATCTCGATGCACCGGAATTTAAAGTTGACTGGCAGAAAGTAAAACGATTGATTAATCAGCGCACCAAGATGATTATCATCAACACGCCACACAATCCGTCAGGAACAACACTGAAAGCAAGTGATATGGCGGAGCTGGAAAAACTTACGAAAGGAAGCGATATCATTATTATAAGTGATGAAGTATATGAGCATATAATTTTTGATGAAATAGAACATCAAAGTGTTTTGCGTTATCCAAAACTGGCGGAGAGAAGTTTTGTAATTAGCAGTTTTGGCAAAACATATCACACTACCGGCTGGAAAATTGGTTATTGTATTGCCCCAAAAAATCTGATGAATGAATTCCGCAAAGTTCATCAGTTTAATGTATTCAGTGTAAATTCGGTTGCCCAGGTTGCATTTGCTGAAATATTAAAGAAGAAAGATTTGTATCTCGAACTTGGTTCTTTCTACCAACAGAAGCGCGATTACTTCAGAAAAGCAATACAGTCTTCAAGATTCAAAGCGTTAAAATGTGAAGGAACTTATTTCCAATTGGTTTCTTATAGCAAGATTTCGCAGGAACGTGATTTGGAATTTGTGAAACGCATAACCAAAGACAATGGCGTGGCCGCTATTCCCATTTCTGTTTTCTATCGCCATCAAACAGACAATAGCATCATCCGATTTTGCTTTGCTAAAGAGGAAGAAACCCTGAAACGAGCAGCGGAGAAAATTTCTAAGATGTAGTTTGTATCTTCAATCCGTGATTCCAAACCTTCGAGTTACTCTTATTCAGTCTTCACTTCATTGGGAAAACATTTCAGCCAATCTTGAAATGTTCTCTGAGAAGATTTCATCTGTTGGTGAAACTGATTTGATTGTTCTGCCTGAAACATTCAGCACAGGCTTCAGCATGAATCCGAAGTTTGCAGAGGAGATGAACGGCAGTGCTGTTGAATGGATGAAAAAAA
>JBKJJB010000099.1:0-7826 GCA_046598235.1 Chitinophagales bacterium | reverse complement strand
GCATCTGATTTAACACAATTAGCACCTCCTTCTCTCACTTTTCTATTCTATAGTCATTCTTTTTAGCGCATGGTTGGCGTTTACGCAGTTGTAGTTGGCGATTACGCAGTTATAGTTCGGGTTTACGCAGTTGCAGTTCGCGATTTCGCAGTTACAGTTCGCGTTTACGCAGTTGTAGTTCGCATTTGTCCAGTTGCAGTTCGCGTTTGTCCAGTTATAGTTCGCATTTGTCCAGTTGTATCTCGCGTTTACAGCTGTTTAACTGAGGTAGGGCTTAATTTTTAATAGTTGTAAAGAAGCGAATAGCTTATAGAGAAACCTGAGCAGGATGATGAGGTTGGGGATAGAAACCAAACTGCTTATTAAAGGCGGCAAGAAAAATGTTCTTGTATTCGTGTATTAAAGTTTTTTTACCTGATTCTTTTTGAATAGAAGTTGTCCCTTTCCCTTCTAAACCGCAGGGAACAATTTTATTAAAATAAGAAAGGTCGGTATTTATGTTCACCGCTAAACCGTGCATAGTAATATTACGGCTTGCCTTTACACCAATTGCGCCTATTTTATTGTCTTTGGTATTTAATTCTGAATTCTGAATTCTGAATTCCGAATTCCTTATCCAAATGCCGGCAGCATCCTCAATTCTCTCTCCTCTCAATCCATAGCTTTTCAGCGATTCAATAATTGTTTCTTCCAGATTGAAAATGTATTGAGCCAAGCCAATATGCAATAAGTCTAAATCGAGAATAGGATAAGCCACCAATTGTCCGGGACCATGAAAGGTTACATCGCCTCCTCTGTTAATCTGATAAAATTCGGCATTCATTTCTTCATCGCTCACTAAAATATTTTCACGCTTGCCGCTTTTGCCTAGTGTAAAAACAGGTTCATGTTCACAAAGTATCAGGTAGTTTTCGGTAGGTTGATTGTTGAGTTTGGCTTGAATGTTTTTATTGAAGAGTTCTTCTTGAAGTTGAAGAACATTTAGGTAATTTTTTAAGCCGAGGTCAAGGATTTTAATTGAACTCATTTAAACGGATTGTACCTCGGTTCTGATTTTTGTTTCTGTTTTTCTTTTTTCCTTTCTTCTTTCATTTTAATCCTAAAATCATTACTAACAACGAGCCGAAGATACATTCTCTCCATTTGGTTATTAAGTGACCTTACTGTAGGAGAAGGGTTATCGAAGTAGACTGCCTCAGAATATGGAAATGGGCGATAAAATTGTTTTAAATCTTTATCGGAAAAGAATAAGCCACTTGTAGTTGCCGGAGATGTTGAAGTTCTTCTAGTCATTGTATCTAAAATAGTATGAGGTGCAGGTCCTGAATAATACCCCCCGGGTATAGAAGGCTTATCAATTGCACGACCTGACTGGTCTGTAAACTGAGAATATGCCTCGACACTGCCATACTCACAAAAAACAAAATTGGTATCCGTGAATACTATTGATGCATCATACTGCAAATCTTTATTAAGAAATAAACTACGTTCTCCATCTAGAAATCTTTTTGTGTCTTTTGAATAGATGAAAAATACTCTGCAAAACGTAAAATAATTTTTAAATGCATCATATATTTTTTGATTTTGGGACCTTCTGTCTGTTTCTATCCTTTCAGCCCTTTCAACTTGCCCGGCATTTCTATATGCTTCAATGCTTTTATCATTAGTTTTTAATCGAACTACTACACTTCCTTTCTTTAAAAGTCTTAATGCAATAGCTGCTTTTTCTCTATACAATATTGTGTCTCCTGCCAAGTCAATAAAAACATAACCTCCTTTCGAAGGATTGTCCGGCTGGCTATTTTGCGAAAACACATTGCAATTGAGAAACAATAAAATTAAAGGCAATAGAAGTTTAGATTGCATGAATGGTTACTTAAAATCTTTTGCAATTTCCTTAGGCACAAACTTTCCAATCTTCCCTTTGCCTCTGATAATTTCACGAACAATAGTTGAAGAAATGGAAGACAACTCAGGTCGGGCGAGGATAAGAATCGTTTCTAATTGAGGCAACATATCGTGATTGAGGTGGGCAATTGTTTTTTCGTATTCAAAATCTCCCGAACTTCTTATGCCGCGTAAAAGGTAATTTGCTTTTTTCTTTTCGCAGAAGTTCACAGTTAATCCTTCGTAGCTTTCTACTTGCACATTCTTCTCGCCTTTAAATACGAGTTCTATCCATTTTATTCTTTGCTCCAACGAAAACAAACTTTGTTTTTGAGAGTTAACGCCAATAGCAATAATTATTTCATCAAACAAAGGCAATGCCCTTTTTACAATATCGGCATGACCAACAGTGATGGGATCAAAGGAACCCGGGAAAACAGCTATTTTTTTCATTTGGTAAAGTTATGTTGAATTCTGCTATGGATTGTCACAGAAGTGTAAAATTTAAGATTCGGCATTTTTGTTAGTGAAGATGGAAAAGATGGTTGTTCCATAATTCTTGCTTTTAAAAAAATGGGGATGTTTTTCAAAGTTGTGATCGGGATTGTGCTCCAGTATAAACCAGCCTTCACCATCAACTAAATTATGCTCAAAAATTAAATCGGGAATTGTATTAAGATTTGGAAGAGGATATGGCGGACCGGCAAATATCAAATTGAACTTTTGATTAGCTGTTTCCACGAATTTAAAGACATCCATTTTCAGAATCTTAATTCCGCTTAGTTGATGTTGCTGAACTGTTTTCTTAATAAAATCTGCACAGCGCGGAAAAATCTCAATAGTAGTTATGTCTTTACATCCGCGAGAAGAAACCTCGTAGCTGATACTTCCCGTGCCGCCAAACAGGTCGAGCATTTTTACATTTTCAAAATTGAAACTGTTTTGAAGCATATTGAAAAGACCTTCCTTCGCAAAGTCGGTTGTGGGTCGCGTAGGAATATTTTTAGGCGGCTCAAAACGAATGCCTTTTAATCTTCCACCAATGATTCTCATGCACTAAGATTGTAAAGGTTAAAGTGAAGATGCTTTGGATACACCTCAAATGCTTTTGAGAAATGAAGATTATCGGGTTTCTTTATAAAACTGATAGAACGGAAATAACGATAGCACACATCGTATACTTTAGACTGAATGTCTATTTCTCCCGATAATACCAGTTCAACATTTTCGCGATCAATTTTCAGCTCCTCGCAACACAACAAAACGAAATAAATAAAATCAGGAGCAGTTTGATAATCATACCGATTCATCAACTGCAACTGCTTTTGTTCGTTGAATCGAATTACATCCAAATAATTCTTGCTGACGTTTACAAAGAGTTTCTCCGTTGAATCGTTGAGATATTCAGGAAGAAAATTAAGATAAGTAGAATTGACATGAAGAAATTCTACCCGACTGAATAACCTTTCAATTGTTTGCACAAGCTCATAAGAACTATCAAATACAATGTCACTATCAGCGCAACGGTTTGAAAGTTGTCCTTCCTTTTTCAGTAAATGAGATAATTCAGCAGGCATTAGAGAGTATGCTTCATCAAAACCAATTAAAACTTTTGCAAACGAAAGTTTGAGGATTTCATCTTTCTCAAAAATTTTCTCCAACGCAACTGCTAGTTCATCCGTGCCAGCGATATGGTGTAATGTATAATCTCCGAAGAAAATAATCTGATGGTGTATTTGAGATAACACAAAATAGCGAACAGAGTGATTGGTAACGGAAAGTTTTAACACCAAAGCAGAGGGAGAAAGAGAAGCATCCACTTCGCCAATACTATTGAATGAATTTTTTATTTGAGCTGATGACACAACGCTAAAGTAAAATTGTTACCTGTTAATTGTAAAAAGTACCTTTTTGGTTCTTGTGGCACAATATTAATCGTTAACTTTCCTATGTTTGAAATCATGAAAAAACTGGAAGCAAGAAATCCAAAATTCAAGGAATATGTTGAGTTAATGATTTCGAGGAATAAATTCATAAAGCTCCTTGGTTTTGAAATTATAAAAATAGAAGCCGGTTATTTGGAAGGACAACTTGAGTTTAAAGAGTTTCATCATCAACAAAATGGCTGGTTACATGGCGGTGTAACTTCAACTATTCTTGATATGGTGCAGGGATTTGCTGCTTATTCAATGGTGGAGGAAGGACAAAAAGTTTTTACGGTAGAAGCAAAGATTTCTTATTTCAATCCGGGGACGGCATCCATGTTTTACTCGAGAGGCGGTGTAGTAATACCCGGCAAGCGTTTTCATTTCTGCGAAGCAGAAGTTTATTATTTAAAAGATGGCGAAGAAGTAATAGTAGCAAAAGGTTCTGCTACAATGGCAATTATTTAATTACAGATTTTGGCGCACCTCAAAGCAACATATAAAGATATTCTTGCGATTTCATTACCGCTGATACTGGGCAACCTTGCGTGGACATGCAATGGTGTGTTCGATACCATTTTTGTTGGCAATCTTGGAAAAATTGAGTTAGATGCTATCGGGTTTGCAAGCATCTTTTATTCGGTTTTATTCATGATGGGTTTCAGTTTTACTCGCGGTACACAAATGCTCATTGCGCGTAGAATGGGCGAATTGAATAAACATGAAGTAGGAAATATCCTTGATACTACCATCATCGCTATGCTCTTGGTGTCGGTCGTATTTTTTCTTCTTATCAAAATGTTCCTGCATCAGATTCTCGCTTTTATGCTTACCAATCAGGATATAATCAGCAAGTGTGAGGAGTTTTTGGACTATCGTATATGGGGGCTAATTCCAAGTTTTTTAAGCTTTGTGTTTATTGCATTTTACTCCGGCATTGGTCGCACAACTATCCTTGCCGCTTCCATTGCGGTAATGACCTTCTTCAACATCGTTCTCAATTATGGATTGGTGTATGGTAAATTTGGATTGCCGGAAATAGGAATTGGCGGCTCGGGCTTGGCAACCAGTATTTCTGAAACTCTTGCTGTGTTGGTTTTGTTTCTTGGCACGTTTTACAAAAACCGCATTCACGATTTTTTTCTATTCCGATTTAAAAAATTCGATACTCATTTAATTAAACAGGTGAGCAATATGGCTGTTCCGCTTATGCTCCAATCTTTTGCAGCAGTGGGCGGATGGCTTTTTTTCTTTGCAAGAATTGAAACAGTTCTTGGAAAAGATTCGCTTGCCATTTCTTCTATTTTCAGGCAGTTGATTTTGTTCTTTACCATTCCTACCTGGAGTTTAGGTTCTACTGCCAATACTATTATTAGCAATATGGTGGGACAAAAAGATTTTAGCGGAGTGAAAGATGCTGTGAGAAAAATAAGTGTAGTGAGTTTTGTGTTTGCAATTATTGCTTGTGCAATTATTTATGTCTTTCCGCAGTTTTGTATTGGAATTTTTACCAGCAAGCAGGATTTCGCTCTTGTGCCAATGGCAATTGAAATTCTGCCTGTGATATTTGTAATCTTTATTCTTATGTCCTTCACTAATATTTTGTTCAACGGAGTGATTAGTCTCGGAGATATTTACACAGCACTTGGTATTCAGGTTGCAGTTGTAATTATCTATATCGCTTATTTCCAGTTTATGTTTACACTTCCATTTGTTAGCACCTTCTGGATATGGACCGCTGAATGGGTCTATTGGCTGGCGATTCTTGTTTCATGCCTTATCTTCTTTCGGTATAAGCATTTGAAAGTAGTGTAGAAGAAAGTACAAAGTTGAAAGTATAAGTACAAAGTGTTGGTAATCGTTACATGTATTTTTAGTTTGTAATTTTTACTTTGTAATTAGTAATTCAGAAGGGATGGAAGAAAATGTAATCAGCTATTCGCATGTCAATGTTTATCAAGGCAATTCGATTGTGTTGAGCGATGTAAACTTTGGACTAAAACAAGGGGAGTTCATTTACTTGATTGGAAAAACAGGAACAGGCAAGAGCAGTTTTATCAAAACGCTGTATGGCGAAGTGCATATCAAACAGGGCGAAGCATCTGTTTGCGGATATGATATGATGAAGTTAAAAAAAAATCAGATTCCTTACCTGCGCAGAAAAATCGGTATTGTTTTTCAGGATTTTCAATTACTGAACGACCGTAATGTTCATGATAATCTTGATTTTGTTTTGCGTGCTACCGGTTGGGAAAACAAACAAAAGCGAGAAGAAAGAAGTGCTGAAGTGCTGAACGAAGTAGGGCTTTCTCATCTTTCAGGCAAAATGCCTTTTCAGATTTCGGGTGGTGAACAGCAACGATTAGTTATAGCACGTGCGTTGCTAAATAATCCTCCTTTACTTATTGCTGATGAGCCAACCGGCAATCTCGACCCCGAAACTTCCGATGATATTTTAAAGTTGCTTATTAAGATTAACCGCGAGCACAACACGGCAATATTAATGGCTACTCATAATTATCAACTCATTGATAAGTATCCCTCAACTATTTACAGTTGTTTGGGTGGTTCCATAAATCAGGAGAAAGGAATTTACATGAAGCAGTAAATTTCTACTGCGTTTTTGCTGAAGAGTCGGGTTGGTTGATTGTATTCAACTTATTCGCTTTTACAGGTTCCCCAAAAATCTCTTTTACCATTTTTAGCGCGTTAGAGCGATTACTGAAACCGGCACCGAGAATGCGGTTTCGTTTTTCTATTTCCTGTTCAGTAAATTCAGTATTCATTAAATCAGTCAAGATGCGTTTGGTAGCGTTGGGATTATCTTCAATGATACAAAGCGTTTCCAATCCTGTATTGTTCACCATCTTTCCGTTTACCAGTACAAATTTCCCTCTGTAAAGGGAATTGAGTAATTTGAGTTTGATGCCGGTGCTTTGGAAAGTGATAAGCAAATTAATATGCGCTTCGCGCATCAGTTCAGCCATTTTCTCAAACGGAGGATTCTCTATCAGTTTTATATTTGGAATATTCTTGATTTCTTTTTTCAAAGCAGAGGTAGGTTGCTTTCCTGCAATGACAAAATCGAAAGGCATCCCTTCGGCAATTTTTTTGGCTATAAACATAGCCGCCTGATTATTCTCTGCCGTACTCAAATCTCCTTGGTACAAAATGAAATTTCCTTTTCCGGTGATGCTTGATACATCTTCATTATTATGAAATGCAGGAACATAACTTATGTTCTCGTAACTCAACCGTAGATATTCATAATCGCTTTTGCTGATGGCGAAAATTTTATCGGCATATTTCAGTTCATCTTCAAATTGTTTCAGTTTTTTTGATTCGTAGTGGAAGTAATATTTAATGAGATAATTACTTTCAGATTCCTTCAAACTCCTGTAATAATCCCATTCAACATTGTGCATACGAACAGCTTTCAATTTATCTTTCAGGGCAGGATGCTTCAGATAAAGACAGGTATGCAAACCTTCGAACAGAACAGGATAATCATCATTAGCAAGGTTGCTCAGTAACTCATCACTTTGGCGCGAACCAACTATGTATGGCACCTTGCTGTATATTGCCTGAAAGAATTTCTTACGCGGATAATAATTTACCGATTTGCAAATCCTGGCTAACTCTTCACTTTCATCGCGACCGTAGTTGAAGCAATGTAAATGAACTTTGATACCCATCTCATGAAGTGCTTTTATTTTATAAAACACATCAATCACTCCTCCGTAATCGGGCGGGTAGGGCACATTAAATGAAACTATATGGAGATGTTTATCGGAGTAAATCATTGTAAAGACTAACCAATTTTTTTTCTTCTTGTTCCCAATTTAATGTGCGGCTGCAAACCTCACAATTTTTCTGTAATTGCTTATATAAATCTGCGTCATTTATAAGACGCGAAATAGCCAATTTTATTTCACTTGCCGAGCAGTCTTTTGCTAATACTGCCACATTGTATTCATCGTTTATTCTTTCATATTCAGGAAAGGCGATACAAAC
>JBKJJB010000279.1:0-3153 GCA_046598235.1 Chitinophagales bacterium | reverse complement strand
CGGTTTTATGATAGGAAGAAAGTACTCGAAAATTAGTCCGTACCGCTTAGCGAATTTGGTGCGAGCCGAGAGTCCTAAAAAAAACATGCCGTTCTTATCGTTGTAAGCCACATTATTCCGCCAAACAAAAGTGGGTGATAGCTGAATAGAAAGCCAGTCGGTGGCTTTTACTGCGAGTAATGCCTGCACCGTATAACTTAATCGGTGTGAAAATCCTTTGTAATCTTTAGTAAAATAGTTGAGTTGTTGAGGGTCTTTGGAAGGGCGCATACTGCTAATGGCAGTGTTGCCAAACAACGTAATGGTCATGGGATGTTTAAAATCTTTGGTTTGCTTGAGTACACGATATTTAATGTTGGCATTCCAAAGTTCGCGGAGCGGACCTGCGCCTTTCATGCGCCCTATGCCTACGGTTAAGTCGTTGGTAATTCCGTATTCAAAAATGATAGCAATATCAGCCGCCTGGTCGAAGCCGAAGAAAGAATGGATGTGGTCGTTAGGCGAACCTGCAATATCACCAAAGCGATGACTTACGCGAAAGTCCAGTTGATTTTTCTTTACTGTTTCAATGGAGTGCCCGTTGATAACGCGGGTAGTTTTAAAAGTATAGGCAACATATTCTCTCTTGGGATTATCTTCTTTGGTAAGGTCATCCAATAAATCAACCTGTGCCGAAGAACAGAAAGCAGCCAGCAACAACAAACCAACAAACTTATATTTCATAGTAAAAAATTTAATGGTGCCAAAAATATCGGGCTTCGGCAAGTAATGAAATAAAAAGAGCGATTATTTTAAATCGCTCTTTTTATTTCTGAATTGCTATTGCTTTTGGTACTTCTCTAGAGGAAAATTTACATCTACCTTAATGGTCTCCGCAATATTCATAATTACCGCTTTAGGAATTTTTATTTGATGATCAACCAGCTTTACAATAAACTCAGCACTTGCATTTACCGGTGCTCCGTTTTTCACCGCTAATTTTCCTTTTATCTCCCGCTCCTGTTTAATGCCGTGCATTTCAATGGTTCCCTTTAAAGTAATACTATACGTACCATCTTTACTAAAGTCGATATCGTCAACAATCGTCATATCCAAAATAGAAGTTGGATACTTATCACTTTCCATGTAGTTTTCGTTAAAGTGTTCCTGCATCAACTTGTCATTGAAAACGAAGGAGGTCATGGTTACTTTGGCAATAACCTTTTTGCTTTGGGTATTAACTACACAAACCGAATTATTTGAAGTGGCTTCAATGTCTTCTAAAGGACTGGAGGAAAAAAAATGAATTTTGCCTTTGGTGCATACGTAGGCATTGGCGTATTTATCCTGCGAATGTGCACATAATCCAAATAAGAGAAATGAAATGAAGAAGAACCTTTTCATAGAAAACAGTCTGAAAGTTACTGCGCGTAGCAATTCTCTTTCCACACTTGTATCTTTGTAATCAAACTATCTGCCAACTTTGGCAATAACCAAGGCATAACCGGAGTGCAGCTATGGTCAATAACACAAAAAAACTTAGGGTTGTTTCTCGCTGCATCCACTGTATTTTCATAAGTATCTAACCTAACACCGCTGAAAGCTGTTGCATCATCGTGGCAACCGCCTATAGCGCAATGGTTGTCCATTATCTCCTTAACAGATTTTGTGTAGGTATTTAAGGTGTCTCTTTGCGTGCAGTCTGGCGGAACGGGAGTTTTATCTTTTGTACACGAATTATAGAATAAAGTGAAAAGTGCAACCACTGTAAACAGAAGTAACTTCTTCATTTTACAGGTTGATTATTTTTTTCGTAACAGAGGATTCACCCACATTTATTTTTACCAAATAAATTCCTGAAGGCATATCGTTTATATCGAAAGCACGGCTGAAGTTACCTTCGCTTAATTTTTCGTTCATCAGTTGTTTGCAAACTTTTCCGTCAAGTGAATAAAGTTGAGAAGAAACGGAGTTGGTTTCTTTCATTTCAAAGGATATACGGAATTCATCTGAAACCGGGTTTGGTGAAATATTTAAAGCAGAAAGTTTATCTGAGATATTTTCAACACCCGTTGTATTAGGTGAAATAGTAACAGCACCTTTATAAATAACATCTCCGGTCGGGCTATTATTATTATCCGCAGTGTTGAAGGAGTAATAAAAAGTAACATCACCAGTGGTAGCCGCAGGAGCAGTCCATTTAAACACCCAGTTTTTTGTTGCACTAGCATTTAAATGCCCCATGTATTGTCTGGTGCCGGTGCCTCCCGCAGTATTTATTTTGGTGGTAGCTGCATTGCTAACTGCAAAAGTTCCTGCTTTAGCATTAGAGCCATCTAAACAGGTCATTTGAAAACCGTATCTGCCGGTAAAAGCATTGATAAGAAAACCGATGTTATAGGTAGTATTTTCTATATACGTAAAGTTATTGTCGAGCACAGTAGTGGGTGTTCCGGTGCCTATGGTTAAAGTAAGTTCACTTGAAGTTGCGTTGTTAGCGGGTGAAGGATGACAGCCGCTTTGAGAACAAGTAGCATTCGTAAAAGGGTCGCCTGAAGTACCTACCGGTGGCGAGGTTATTTTCGAATTTACTTTAGTGGTGGTAATGGTTGCAAAAGCTGCAACAAGGAATAAACCGAGGAGTAAATACTTTTTCTTCATAATGTTTTCTAATGGTTTTTTAAGAAGCCCAAAGAAAATAAAAAATCATTGTGCTATATGGTTTTACTATAAAAGGGGGTAAATCTTCAAGTGATTTAGGGTTTCAGCACTTGCTCGGTTGCTTTTTTCGACAACACCCTGCCTACTATCTTTTCAATCTTTCCTTTTTCATCAATCACAAAAGTGACTCTATGAATGCCCATATACTCTCTGCCGTATAGTTTTTTTAAGCCCCAAACTCCGTAATCGTTTATAACTTTTTTATCCTCATCTGCCAGTAGCGTAAACGGTAGTTTGTATTTTGAAATAAATTTTTGATGAGATTCCGGAGAGTTTGGGCTTATTCCGATTATCTCGTATCCTTTCTTTTTCAAGAGAGAAAAGTTATCGCGAAAGTTGCACGCCTCTACTGTGCAAACAGGCGTGTCATCTTCGGGATAGAAGTACAGAATTACTTTTTTACCCTCAAATTGCTTGAGAGTGATAATATCTCCGTTCTGATCTTTTGCTTTA
>JBKJJB010000057.1:0-7234 GCA_046598235.1 Chitinophagales bacterium | reverse complement strand
AGGTGGATTGAGGAGCAGGTGAGAAAAAGTCTGCCAAAACCTTAAATACAATTTCGACTCCCGAAGCGACTCCCTAAAATGCAAAGCCCCCGAAAACGATTGTTTTTCGAGGGCTTTAGCCTTTGGGTTGCGGACCGGACGGATGCAAGGCAAAGCTATAAAATTTACCTGAGCTATGTATAACATTGTATAAAATCTTGCACTGGTAGCTGGTTATCAGCCTTCCCAACTAAAAAGTGTTTAATAGAGTGCGCAGGAGTGCCGGTAAACCTTGGAAGCTCCTGGATGAACCGATGCGTGTGCTATGCGTGTGTTGGTTTGGACTTATCCTTTAACCGGATATTTTAAATCCGAGTTGTAGAGATTTCTGTTTGATTAGCTCGATGAAATCTTTCTGAACTTGTTTGGGTAGAAAACTCACTCCTACAAATTTAAACCAATCAGGAATAGAAGATTCAAACTTCTTGAAAATATTCTCGATTGCCTTTTCACCAATATTAAAAAGGTTCATTGCTGCTTCGAAATCTTTTCTCTGGAGCTTTCGCTTTTTCCCGTTTAAATTTAGTGCCAATTCTTCGAAATCTTTCTCCACCAGCAAAGCAGTTGCCACCATATCATAAGCAGGGCATAGGGTGTAACCTATTTCAGGGTCTTTCAACAGAGAAAAATTCTTGAGGTGCATATCCGCATTACCGGTTAGAAATGAAAAGACTACTTGCTCAAAATAATTCACAACATCTAAACCCGAGTTAGATGAATATTTCATAACAGCTTTACCTATCTGTTCGTAAGAACCATTGTATTTGTGTTCAGTCAACCGTTCAGTCAATTGACACATGTCCTCCATGTGAATTTTTTCTTTGCCGTTCCGGTCAACCCGCTTCGTGATATAGGCAAGGCTTCCTGATTTCATTCTGATAAGCGAATGTGGAACGGTAGCAATACCACTTATTTCTGCTAAGTGCATCGTGACGTCTTCTATCTCTGGCAGGTTGGCATATTGTTTTGTTGGTGGCTTTAAAATAAATCCTCCCCACAACCCAACGATAGTAAACCGTTGAGGAATGTCTCCGCTTCTATCAGCTATGTGCAGAGATAGTTTCGGCTGAACACCGGTAACCGCAGTGCGGTTTTTAATTACTGCATCTGCTAATTGCAACATCTCTTCTTCTGTATACGGCAGTTCCGGTGGCACCGATTTGCCAAATATTTTTCGACTGCAAACCGGATGAAAATCCTTTTCGTTTTCGGTCAACACTTTATAGCAATACAGACATCTTTCTTTAGACATAGTTACCGGCTTTTATTTTTCTTCCTGAATACTTACAGCCCCGATACAATCTTCACAGCATGCTAAAAGTAAACCCATCCTATCGCGCTCTTTTAGTTTCCAATTTTTTTCTGCTATTTCTAATAACCAACCTTCTGGTATGAGACCGTCAAAAAATGGAATCATTACCTTGCTTGTATAAGGCTTATCAGATAAAGGCAATGTAATACTTACCGGCTCAGGCTTATCGGATTTCAGATAGTTCGGGTCGTAGGAAAATGAATATCCTTCATCGTTTTCTATAAGATAACCCGCAATATTATTGTGCATCAATACCACTGCCTTTCTCATAAGTCTATTTTATCGCGGTTAATGGGAACTGGGCCTAACTCATATCCGAACAATTTCAAAACCTCATTTACTTTTTCTACACGCATACCGGTTTTGCCTTGCTCAAGTTCTCGAACAAATCTTAATCCGACTCCGGCTTTTTTTGCCAGTTCCGGTTGTGTCAAATTCAGTTTCTTCCTTTTCTCTTTGACAAACTCTGATAATGTTTTCTCTGGTTTCATTTTTATACCCTTATGGGTGCAAATTTATAAAAATCTATTGATTTATACCCTATTGGGTATAAAAAATGAGAATGATAGTAATTTATACCTGATGGGGTATAAATTAAATTTTTTCGTTAGTCGAACTGAAACTTAGAAGTAATCTCCTTGAATTTCTCTGCATTCACTACTCCCATATAATGCCTCATTGTAGTCGCAGGGTTTTGACCGGTTATTGACGCAACCACGTTTATTGGAATTCCTTTTGTTGCAGAAATGGTCACGAATGTCCTGCGACCGATATGAGTAGTCAGCAGACGCCATTTTTCAAGATACTTCGTTTCTCTTTTTGCGCCTCTAAAGACTTCCACTTTCTGTAAAGTATTTAACCCCGCTTTTTCCCCTACTATTCTCAAAGCATCGTTTACGGTTTGATTCGCTAATTGCGGAAATACAGATTCTCTGTTCCAGCCATCATGCCTTTTGATTATGGCTAACGCTTCTGGCAGTAAGGGAACCACTGTTTCGCGGGAAGTTTTTACCTGCCTGATGTGGGCCGCATGAAAAACACCTTCAACATTCTCAAACCTGTGCTCCTTAATATCGCTTTTCTTTAAATTCCGAATGTCACTATAACGCATTCCCGTAAAGCAGGCAAACAATAGTATGTCCCTTGACTGTTCTTCAATATCAGTCTCGGGCTGAATGGTCATCAGCAGTTTTATCTCATCCCACTCAAGGAACTTTATGGTTGCTGCGTGTTGCGGTATTCTATATTCTTTATGCGTTTCGTTCGTATGAAGGTGGAGCCTCTTTGAATAGTTGCCGACTGTATGCCGAGTAACATCGAGTATCTCGGCTACCTGTTTGTAATAGAAACGTTCTTCTTGTAGAAGCGATTCTCTCTTTGATATAAGCGTTTGCTTTATCTCGTCTCTCACCTCAGCCATCTCTTGTCTGACGATGGTTCTGAGCACTTCTTCAAGGAGACCAAGCTCCATACCAATGATGCGGTTATTGTTTGTCATGATACCTTCCTGCGGTTTGTTCATGACTATTATAGCCGAAGATGTAGAGTGGTGGCGGGTTTGCCGGAATATTATTTTTGGAGCGAGTTAGCACTAAGCGCGTGCACTACTTCCCTAAAATGACGAAAGCCTTGCTGGGCAAGGCTTTCAGAGCACTACAGGCGGACCGGACGGGACTCGAACCCGCGACCTCATCCGTGACAGGGATGCATTCTAACCAACTGAACTACCGGTCCTTTTTCTAAAAGGGACGGCAAATATATCCGCTTTTTCAGTTTGAGCAAGAGTGCATCTAAAAAATCTTCTTCTCCCTTTTCAAAAATTCTATTTTTGAAGTCGCGCTAAAAACAAAAAATGAATTTTCTCGATTTCGAAAAACCCATTGAAGAACTCACCTTACAGCTTGACCAATTGAAAGAGGCGGGCAAAGCTGAGCATGTTTCCATAGAAGAAAAAGTAGTGGAGTTGGAAGAACAGATAAAGCAAAAGCAGAAAGAAATTTATTCCAACCTTACTGTTTGGCAGCGTATTCAAGTGAGCCGACACCCCGACAGACCTTATACACTTTTTTATCTTGAATATATCTGCGACCAATTTGTTGAGCTTTTTGGCGACCGAAATTTTAAAGATGACAAAGCTATTATTGGAGGCTTGGGAAGCATTGCCGGAAAAACCTACATGTTTATCGGGCATCAGAAAGGAATAAACACCAAGATGCGTCAGTACCGAAACTTCGGAATGGCTAACCCCGAAGGATACAGAAAAGCATTGCGATTGATGAAGCTGGCAGAAAAGTTCAACAAACCCATTGTTACTTTTATTGATACCCCTGGTGCTTATCCGGGTGAAGAAGCTGAACAGCGCGGACAAGCCGAAGCCATTGCACGAAACCTGATGCAGATGGCTGCTTTGAAAGTGCCCGTGCTTTGTATCATTATTGGAGAAGGAGCATCGGGTGGTGCGTTGGGAATTGGTATAGGCGATAAGTTGTTGATGCTGGAGAATACATGGTTCTCGGTTATCTCGCCTGAATCATGCTCCTCTATATTATGGAGAAGTTGGGAGCATAAAGAAAAAGCTGCCGAAGCACTAAAACCCACTCCGCTGGATTTATTAAAATTTAAAATCATTGACGGCATTATTAAAGAACCCATTGGCGGTGCACATTCCAATCCTGAAGAGATAGCAAAAACATTAAAGCGAACGATTATTAAAAGCATAGCAGAACTGGAAGAAATAAGCGCAGAGGAGAGAATCAATCAGCGGATAAAAAAATATTCTGCTATGGGGAGGTACGAAGTACTAAGTGAAAAAGAGGCAGGATGAAACTGTGGGATAACTTCAGAAATTATTTCTACAAAAAATCTTTGTTGAAAAAAATTCAGCAGATAAAAGTTGAACGAGCCATCACCAACCTAAACGATGCCAAATCAATCGGTATTGTTTACGACAGCTCAAATTCTGACAACGACATTATCATCACCAAGTTTGCCGAAACTTTACGCAATCAGAAAAAGACAGTTGAAATTCTTGCTTTTGTAAATGATACCAAAACAGAACACAAGGCAGATGTTTTGGTATTCAATAAAAAAAGTTTGACTTGGCTGATGATTCCAAAGAATGAACAAGTAGAAAAATTTGCCGAAAAAAAATTTGATTTGCTGCTCGCTTCTTTCACCGAAGAAAATCTGCCGTTAGAATATGTGGCAGCCATTTCGCAGGCAAAATGGAGGCTGGGAACTTATGCCAAAGACAAAACTGATTTCTACGACATGATGATTAGTCTTGGCGGCAGAAACGAACTTTCTTATTTTTTAGAACAAACAACACATTTTTTAAACCAGGTTAAATATGATTCATAGTAAACTGAGAGGCACAGGAGTGGCTCTTGTAACACCTTTCACTAAAAAAGGAAGAACTGATTTTGTTGCCTTAGAAAAACTTATCAATCACTGTATAAAGGGAGGCGTAGAGTATCTTGTTCCGCTAGGTACAACAGGCGAAAGTGTAACCCTGCGCAGAGAAGAGAAGTCCGCCATTTTAGATTGTGTAATTGCTGTAAATAAAAAGCGCGTACCTGTTGTAGCAGGATTTGGTGGAAACAACACCAGTGCCGTAGTAAAAGAAATTGAGCGCTTTCACTTTAAAGGTGTAGATGCTGTTCTTTCTGTTTCTCCTTCGTATAACAAACCAATGCAGGAAGGAATTTATCAGCATTATAAAGCCGTAGCTGCAGCTTCACCAAAGCCGATTATTCTTTATAATGTTCCTTCGCGCACTTCATCAAATATGTTAGCGACAACTACGCTTCGACTTGCAGAGATTCCAAACATTATTGGTATGAAAGAAGCATCGGGTGATTTTAATCAATGTATGCAGATAGCTAAGCACAAACCGAAAGATTTCCTTTTGATTTCAGGTGACGATAATATTTCACTTGGCTTGATGGCTTATGGTTTCGATGGTGTTATCTCGGTAGTTGGACAAGCGTTTCCAAAAATATTTACTGAAATGGTTCGCCAATGTTTGAAAGGAAATTTTGCAGCAGCAAGAAAACTTCATTATAAACTGAATGACATTACCGACATGCTCTTTGCCGAAGGCAATCCGGCAGGAGTAAAATATGCTCTTCAGCTACAAGGCATTTGCGAAAATCAGGTTCGCCTGCCATTGGTAGGCATCTCCGATGGACTGAAATATAAGATGAAAGCGGCTGTAGAAAAGCTGTAAATTACTCACTGAAAAATTTTCTTACATCGGGCACTAATCGCTCCGGTGTTTCAATCATTGGAACATGCCCGCAATTGTTGTATACAATGGCTCTGCTGTTTCTAATATCGCGTTTAAATTTTGATGTGTGTTCGCTGGGAATAACTTCATCTTCTCTTCCCCAAACAATCAAAGTGGGACAAACGACTTTTGAAATCAATGTTGAATCAGGAAACTGACCCGAACTTGCCATTGCAAAAGCAGCTTTAATATTTCCTGCACGATTCCACATTTCATTATTAACTTTTACCTCTTCGTAATCAATTTTTGAATGATCTGCATAACATTTTTCCGCCCCGCTTTCACTCATAGCCAAGGGCATACCTCGCTCAAAAAGAAACTCCAAGCCACCCTTCTTCATTGCACCTGCTGCTTTCTTCGAAATTTTATCTAACTCGTAACCCGCTGCGTTCAACAACACTAATTTTTTCACCCGCGCTGTATCATAAGCAGCCATATTCCACGCCATCATTCCTCCCATCGAATTACCTACTACATACATCGAATCTAAATGAAGTGTATCAACAAAAAATGTCATAAAGTCATGATACAACTCAACGAAATTGGTTTTGGAATCAACAGTAGTTTGGTCGCTTAAACCAAATCCCGGTAAGTCAACACGAATAACTCTGTATTCATTTTTCAAACTGTCGTTCAACTTCTGAAAATTTCTGAACGATCCTCCAAAACCATGAATCAATAAAACAGGAAAACCGCTTCCCTCTTCTGTGTAATGAATTTCTGCACCGCGCCATGAAACAAAATGTGAAGACGATTGCATTAAGTCTTGCTTTGCCTGTTCTTTAGTTACAATTAAATTTGGACGAAAAAAAATAACTCCTGCTACAATAGACAACGAAAGCGCAACGAGAATTAGAATAACGAGACCAATCTTTTTCATCAGTGAATATTTTCGCGCGAACATAAGGGATTCCTGCAATCTCTTGATACAGAGAACCAACTGTAAACTTTGAACTGTCTTTATATATTTGCGCATGGCAAGCAAAAAATCTTCCCCCGACAAATTCTCCATCGAAGGAATTACATTCGATGATGTTCTCTTAGTTCCTTCTTACTCTGAAGTTCTTCCACGCGAAGTTGAATTGCGTTCTAAACTTACGCGCAACATAGAAGTAAATGTTCCATTGGTTTCAGCAGCAATGGATACAGTTACCGAATTTGCTTTAGCTATTGCTATTGCACGCGAAGGCGGCATAGGTATTCTTCACAAAAATATGAGCATTGAACGGCAGGCAGAAATGGTGCGCAAAGTAAAGCGTGCTGACTCAGGAATGATTATGGACCCGTTCACACTCGATGAAAACGCTACCGTTGGGCAGGCAGTTCGCATAATGACTGAAAACCGCATTGGCGGTATTCCTATTATTGACAATGCCGGAAAACTAAAAGGCATACTTACCAACCGCGATTTGCGTTTCGAAAAAAACCTGAAAAGGAAAGTGACGGAGATAATGACAAAAGAAAATCTTTTCACCGTTCCCAAAGGAACCGATTTGAAACAAGCGGAAAAGATTCTGGAGAAATATAAAATTGAAAAACTTCCGGTAGTTGATAAAGCAGGAAAGCTTGTTGGCTTAATCACATTTAAGGATATT
>JBKJJB010000214.1:0-5296 GCA_046598235.1 Chitinophagales bacterium | reverse complement strand
ACCACATAGGAACATAAGAGAGCATAGAGCCAATAAAATCAGGTAAGAACCAACTATGTGTTCTATGTTCCTATGTGGTTAAAAAAATGATGCGTATTTTGAACTGCATATTTTTTTACAGAAGCCTTTTGTCATTAACAACAGGTATCAAGCGGGCTTGATGGAATTCTCATCATGACAGCGAATTCTTTATACTTAGGTGCCGTCAAACGGAGTGTTACACGCTATTCTTACTTTTAACAAATCCCCTTTCCCCACTTGCATATTTATTTTACCTTCTTTAATTTAGCTAAAGCGTATGCTGTCAATGCTTATTCCTATTCGCACTGTGGTGATAGCCGCAACTACTTCGGTTAAAAGCACAGACGTTGAGGATAAAGGCAAAGATGCTTTGGATAAGAATGCAGAAGTTTTGGTTAAGAATATAACTGCTGAAGATAAAGGCGCAGCAACTAAGGATAAAACCTGAGCAACTTGGGATAAGAACGCAGCCGCTATGCACACAGCCACAGATGCTTCGGTCAAAAATATAACCGCTGGGTACAAAAACAAAGCGGATGTGGATGAAGGCACAACAGCCGGAGACAAGGGCGCAGTGCAAATTTATTAAGGCAAAGGCAAAATGGTTAAGCAATTAAATACATAAACTATGGCAAAAGCACTTCAACGCCCTATTGCTGTCTTCCGGTTTAGAAAGTACCGCAGCGTTCCAAATTTCATTGGCAAAGTAGATGCCGTTATAAATACAATGGAAGATAAACCTTTGGTTTATCCTTCTCCTAAACCCACCCTAGCAGTAGCAAAAACTCACCTTGCAGCATTAAATGACGCACAGGGAAAAGCGAGTTCAAGAAAGCTTGGGCTTGCGGCAGCAAGAGATACCAAATACACGGTGGTAGTAAAAGATGTTCTTGCTTTGCTCAGGTATGTTCAGGAATTGGCAGATGCTGTAGAGCCTGTTAAAGCAGTTGCTATTATAACCGGCTCCGGCTTTGAGCTTAAACATAAAGCTCCACGCACTAAAGTGCCTTTTACGGTTAAACACGGAAACGGAACAGGCAATGTGCGGCTGATTGCTGTAGCAGCCGCCAAACGCGCTTCGTATAACTGGCAAATGAGTTTAGATGGTGTGCGCTGGACCGACCTGCCCACCACCATTAAGGCAAACACCGTAGCCAACGGATTAACCGAAGGTAAAAAATACTTTTTCCGCTATCGTGCTATTACTAAAGAAGGCGAAGGCGGATGGAGTAATGCCGTTTATATTATTGTGCAGTGAGGTTTCATTACATAGATGCCATCGCTTAAAGCGATGGCATCTATGTAAATATTTTTTCGGTTTGTTGGGAATAGGGGTTAGATTTATGGTGTAAACCAAGCATCATGAAAAAGATTTTACTCTCTTTAGTTATTGCTGTTTCAATTTTAGAAGTAAGAGCGCAATATTGCTGGGGTAATCCATCGGGATTCGGACAATGCACGCACCACGGAGTAGCAGCGCCAACCGGAATTACTCCTGTATCAGATTCTATTCCACCTTTCCAGAACGGTGTTTTTTCTGAAGCGGTTTTTCAGGTAAGGTTTAATCACATTCAATTTGGCGGGCAACTATTAACTGTTGAATGGTTTCGTATTGATTCAATAGGCAATCTTCCGGCAGGCCTTTGCTGGGCAACGGATACCGTTAATAACACTTTTGATTCTACGGGTGGTTGTATTAAAATTAGCGGAACTCCTTGTGGCTATACGGGGCAATACGGTATGAAAATCATTTTTACAGCTTGGGTGGGTGTTCCCATTCCCACCACCGCAGATGTAGCAGGTTACAAACAATTTCTTCGGTTGAAGAATTCAGGTGATATAGATATACCTGTTGACACCACTCAATCTCTTTCTAACCCTATTCTTTTTTACGGCAATACAATTTTGGGCTGCACACCCACTCTCTGTCAGGCATTCTATTCGCTTTATCCCGATTCTCTTATCCCCCATCAGTGGTGGGCTGTAAATCTGGCAAGCGGTAATATGCCGCTCACTTACCTGTGGCAATGGGGCGATGGCAGTGGCTCAACGGGAGCAACACCTTCGCATATTTATTCTGCACCGGGCAACTATAATATTTGCCTTACAGTTTCAGATAATTTTGGCTGCTCTGATTCCTATTGTGATTCGTCAACCTATATTTATAAGACCGATGGCATAGCGACAGTAGATGTTGTTTGGCAAATACCAACAGGCATTTCCCAATCCGCAATCCCCACTCCGCAATTCGCAATCACACCCAACCCCGCCACCAACAGCGTTACCATCAGCATAGATGAAAGCATGATTGGCGGCATTGTAACCGTGAGTGATATAACAGGCAGAAAGGTTGCGGCTGTTCCCTTGTCAACTGTCAATTGCCAATTGTCAACTGAAAGCTTTTCGAGCGGAGTTTACTTTGTTACCCTTACCTCAAAAGGAAGAAACTCTACAAAGAAATTACTCATCAGCCGATAAAAGAACAGGCATAAACCTTATCTTCGCCATCTTTTTATTTAAATAAAGCATGAAAGATAAAGTATATGTATTCGACACCACGCTACGCGATGGAGAGCAGGTGCCCGGTTGTCAGTTAAACACCATCGAGAAGATTGAAATAGCCAAAGCCCTTGAAGATTTGGGAGTAGATATTATTGAAGCGGGCTTTCCCATCTCCAGCCCCGGAGATTTTAAATCTATCGTAGAAGTATCCAAAGCAGTTTCTGAACCTGTTATCTGTGCGCTTACGCGGGCAGTAAAAGAAGATATTGATTGCGCTGTTGAAGCACTGAAGTATGCAAAGCGAAAAAGAATTCATACGGGCACGGGCAGTTCCGACCAACACATCTTTCATAAATTAAAAACCACGCGTGAAGCAATTTTGGAACGAGCTACATGGGCAACCACCTATGCAAAGAACTTTGTGGATGATGTAGAGTTTTATTGCGAAGATGCAGGCAGGGCCGATTTAGAGTTCCTCGCAAAAATGGTTGAAACTGTTATTGCAGCGGGTGCTACGGTCGTAAATATTCCCGACACTACCGGCTATTGCCTTCCTGAAGTATATGGAAAAAAGATAAAGTATCTGATGGAGCATGTGCCGAATATTGATAAGGCAATTCTATCGGTGCATTGTCATAACGACTTAGGAATGGCAACTGCCAATACCATGTCGGGCATTATGAACGGTGCGCGCCAAATGGAAGTGACCATCAACGGAATTGGTGAGCGCGCAGGTAATACTTCACTCGAAGAAAGCGCCATGATTATCCGCAACCACGATATAGGATTGAAAACAGACATCAACATAAAAAAGATTTACCCCGTAAGCCGTTTGATTACGCGTTTGATGCGTATGCCTGTTCAACCCAACAAAGCCATTGTTGGAAGAAACGCCTTTGCACATTCCTCCGGCATTCATCAGGATGGAATGCTGAAGAACAGAGAGAACTATGAAATCATTGACCCGCGCGATGTGGGTATTCCTGAATCTTTAATTGTACTCACAGCTCGAAGCGGACGTGCTGCTCTCAAGCACCGCTTAGAAAAACTCGGAGTAGAATTAACGAAAGATGAGTTGGATATTGCTTATGAGAAATTTCTTGAACTGGCAGACCAGCGCAAAGAAATATTTGATGAAGACTTAATGCAGATTATGAATCTGCAAGGCACAGGAAGAATTTTGGAGATTGATTATCTGAAAGTAGAATGCGGAAAAGATAAACCTGCCCGTGCTAAAATCATTCTAAATAAAAACGGAAAACATATTGAAGCTGAAGAAGAAGGCAACGGACCGGTAGATGCCACCATTAAAGCCATCACTAAAGTTACAGGTGCCGAGGTTAAGTTGGAAGAATATTTAGTGCAAGCCATTACAGGCGGCAGCGATGACTTGGGTAAAGTGCACATTCAAATTTCGAAGGATGGTAATTTCTATTATGGTTTTGGTTCTGATACTGATACCATTCATGCAACCGCTAAAGCTTATCTGGACGCTATCAATAAATTATAATAAAGGCTTACTTGTATGGGAAAAACTTTGTTCGATAAAATTTGGGATAAGCATATTGTTGAGCGTCAGCAAGAAGGACCCGAAGTGTTATACATAGACCGACACTTCATTCATGAAGTTACTACTCCTCAAGCGTTTGAAGGTTTAGAGAAAAGAGGCATCTCCGTTTTTCGTCCTGAGAAAACGGTAGCAACTGCTGACCATAACGTGCCGACAAAGAATCAGCACCTTCCTATTCAGGAAATGCTTTCGCGCTTTCAGGTGGAGAAGCTAACGGAGAATTGTAAGAAATACGGAATAGAATTATACGGACTCAATCATCCTTTTCAAGGTATTGTGCATGTAATTGGTCCTGAGTTAGGTTTAACTCAACCGGGAATGACTATCGTTTGTGGCGATAGCCATACTTCTACTCACGGTGCATTCGGAACAATTGCATTTGGAATAGGAACAAGTGAAGTAGAACAGGTTCTTGCTACTCAGTGTTTATTGCAGAAACGACCTAAAAAAATGCGCATCACTATTGATAGAACGTTAGGCAAAGGAGTAGTTTCAAAAGATGTGATACTTTATATCATTTCGCAAATTTCTACTTCGGGCGGTACGGGTTACTTTGTAGAATATGCCGGCTCTGCTATTACTTCTCTAACAATGGAAGCGCGAATGACTATTTGCAATATGTCCATCGAGATGGGGGCTAAAGGCGGATTGATAGCTCCTGATGAAATCACTTTTGAATATCTCCGCAATCGCGAATTCTCTCCGAAGGGAGAAGCATTTGAACAGGCCATTATGAATTGGAAGACTCTTTACACGGATTCCGATGCAGTGTTTGATAAAGAATTGCATTTCAACGGAAATGATATTGAACCGATGATAACCTACGGCACTAATCCCGGCACCGGCATTAAGGTTAATGGCTCAATTCCTGAATCGTTAGGTTCAGAAAACGACAACCGCGAATTACAAAAGTCACTGGCTTACATGGATTTGAAAGCGGGCAGTAAGTTGCAGAATACAAAAGTTGAATACGTGTTTATCGGCAGTTGCACCAATTCAAGAATCGAAGACCTTCGTTTGGTTTCTGAATTGGTAAAAGGAAAGAAAAAAGCAGACGGTATAACTGCATGGATTGTTCCCGGCTCCAAGCAAGTGCGCGAACAGGCAAAGAAAGAAGGCTTAGACCGCATACTGGAAGAAGCAGGATTTGAACTTCGCGAAGCCGGCTGCTCTGCATGCCTTGGAATGAATGAAGATAAGATA
>JBKJJB010000134.1:0-4273 GCA_046598235.1 Chitinophagales bacterium | reverse complement strand
TACAGTGCCGAGTATGGTGGCGAAGCAGCTGATTTTTGGTACTCCGTTATTTTTTGCGAAGAAGTGGCGAAGGTATGGAGCGGTGGTTTTGCCGTTACACCATTGGTGATTCAGTTTATGAGCACGCCTTACTTGTATAAGCACGGCTCTGAATTCATCAAGAAAAAATACCTGATACCAACCGTTAAAGGCGAACTGGTTTCGTGCATTGGCATTACCGAGCCGGGAGCGGGAAGCGATGTGCAGAATATTAAAACACGTGCCGTGCGCGAAGGCGATTACTACATCGTTAACGGCTCAAAAACTTTTATCACCAATGCAGTATATGGCGACTATATAGTAACCGTAGTAAAAACCGATTCTTCGAAAGGATTTGAGGGAGTAAGTCTGTTGATTATTGACCGCAACGCTCCGGGTGTTTCTGCCAAAAAGCTGAAGAAACTCGGCTGGCATGCTTCAGACACAGCGGAATTGTTTTTTGATAACGTAAAAGTGCCTGCTGAAAATTTAATTGGTGAAGAAGGACAAGGATTCATTTATTTGATGGGTGGCTTGCAACTCGAAAGATTGAGTGGTGCTATCTCTGCCATTGCAGGTTGCGAAAACGCTATGGATTACACTTTACAGTATATGAGCGAACGTCAGGCGTTTGGTCGTTCTATCAATAAGTTTCAGGTGTTGCGTCACCGCATGGCGCAGCTTGCTTCCGAAATTGAATGCACTAAATACTTTGTTTATCATTGTTGCCGCCTGCATAACGATGGCGAGTATGTGGTAAAAGAAAGCAGCATGGCAAAATTACTGGCAACAGAGTTGAGCGATAAAGTAGCTTACCAATGTCTGCAAAGTTTTGGCGGCTATGGCTATATGGAAGAATACAAAATGGCGCGTATGTTTCGCGACAGCAGAATCTTAACTATCGGTGGCGGCTCTTCGGAAATTATGCGCGAGATTATTGCTAAGATGATTATTGACGATAAGCAATACGAAAATAAGGGCTTAACTATTCAGTATACCAAAACCGAAACTCAACCGAATCAATCCGAACAATTATTTACTAAACCTCAAAATTCAACAAACATGGCATTCGAAACAATTCTTGCAAGCATTACTGAAGGCGCAGCTAAAGCTGCAGCACTTGGCAAAACTTTAAAATTCGATTTAGGCGACAACAAAATTTTTCTTGACGGCACCGGTGCAGGAAATATAGTTTCTGCTGAAGACAAAGAAGCGGATTGCACCGTGAGCGTTTCGCAAGAAGACATGCTGGGCCTGATGAACGGCTCGGTAAACCCAATGACTGCGTTTATGAGCGGCAAGATTAAAGTAAAGGGCGACATGGGCGTTGCCATGAAACTTCAATCGTTGTTTAAGTAAACGGTAAGTTCAATTTTTAAAATGCCTGTAAGCAAATTGTTCTTACAGGCATTTTAGTTTTTGACTCTCCGTTTTACAGAACCTAACCTCTGAAGGGTCATGCTGAACTTGTTTCAGCATCTCTGTGCATTAGGAGACCCCGAAACAAGTTCGGGGTGACAGCGCATTTTATATTTAGGTACCAGTAAAGCAGAGAGTCACATTTTATTTTTACATTTAAAAACAAAACAGCGCGTATGAAAAATATTCTCCTTATACTGTTTGCCGTAGCGGTAAACTATTGTTCTGCACAAACCCTGCGTATGGACCAGGTGCCGCCCGCAGCAGCCAATGCATTTAAAGTAAAGTTTCCCAATGGTTTTCAGCCGGGGTGGGCGAAAGAGAAAGAGGGAGTGTATGAGGTAGGATTTTTTAACGGCAAAAAACGCCAGACTGCCCTGTTTGATACTACCGGCAAATGGCTGGAGACGGAAACCGAAATAAATTACGGTGCTACACCCATGAAAGTGCAGAATGCTTTTGCCAAAGAATTTGCGGGCTACATGATACAGGAAGTTTATGAAGTGCAGGAACCCGACAAAGAAACTACCTACGAAATAATTGCCTTTAAAGGAACCACTAATTACGCAGCCGTTTTCTCAGCTAAGGGAGAATTGCTGAAAAAGGAGGAAGGCAATAGCAATGAATAACTGGAATCCTCAGTTCTATTTACTGTTGATAAAACTATCAATTAGAGAATAAACTTCATCAAACGGATTTATACTTTCGGCATACTAATTTTTCGGGAGTTAGCGATTGCTCCTTTATATAATCATACTTTTAAAAATGGCTAAATCATTTGCAAAAGCCGGTGCACTAACCCTTGTGTTGGTTACGTGCTTAGTATTAGGGTGGGAATTTTATTTGCGCAGTACCGGACTAAAGATTGCGTATGACGATGACGAAAGTTTATGGTCTGATAAAAGAGCTATGGTTTATGAGCCTGCCGATAAAACAACTGTCTTCATTGGTTCTTCCCGTAATAAATATGATGTAGATATTCCCACATGGAAAAGTCTTACGGGTGAGAATGTGATACAGTTATCCTGTGTGGGCAGTACTCCGCTGCCCGTTCTTGATAATCTGGCAACCGATGAAAATTTTAAGGGCAAGTTGGTTATTGATGTAACCGAAATATTATTTTTTTCAGAAGGACCTATGTATAAAGAAAGACCTGAAAAGAATTTGACCTGGTATAAAAAAATAACTCCCGCTCAACGTTTCAGTTTTCAGGTATCCCATATCATGGAATCTTGCTTTCTTTTTTTAGATAAAGATTTCTTTTCGCTCAATGCTTTAATTGACCGCATTAAACTGCACAACCGCGAAGGAGTTTTTGTGTTTCCTGATTTCCCTGTTGAGTTTGAAAGGGTAAAATTTGACAGGCAAAGCTACATGGCCGATAAGTTTGTAGCCGATACCAATCTGCAAAACCAGGTACGTGGGGTTTGGGGGTTTCTTCAAAAAATGAATAAAACACCTCCTGCCAGCGGGGCTAAATTAGATTCCATTTTAAACTCGGTTAAAACCAATGTAGATAGAATAAAAGCAAGAGGGGGACAGGTATTATTTATACGCACTCCATCGAGCGGACCATTTTTAATGGGCGAAAAAATGGGTTACCCGAGAGAAAAATATTGGGACCGTATTCTTTCAACAACCAATTGCAGCGGTGTTCACTTTGCCGATTACCCCGCCATTGATCATTTTGTATGTCCCGAGTTTTCGCATTTGAAACCGAGCGATGCAGTTATTTATACAACCAATCTGGTTGACATTCTGCAAAAGGAAAAGGGATGGAAGTTCCCTCATAAACCTTCCGCTAATTAATTACCGAACCCAACACACACCCACATGGTTTTCAACTCTTATACATTTTTAGTTTTCTTTCTGGTGATGCTGGTTTTGCATAACCTGCCTTTTCCGTGGAAAGTAAAAAAAATAAACCTGCTTCTTGCCAGCTATGTTTTCTACGCAGCATGGAACCCGCCTTTTATTTTATTGCTGTGGCTTTCTACCGTGGTAGATTATTTCGTGGGCAAGGCACTCTACACGCAGGAAAATAAATTCAAAAAGAATCTGCTGCTTGTAATAAGTCTTATCGGCAACGTGGGTATGCTTAGTTTTTTTAAGTACGGAGGCTTCCTGCTCGAAAACTTTACTCACCTCGTCAACATGGCAGGCGTTAATTTCCATCCTGCTGAACCTAATATCATTTTACCGGCAGGTATTTCGTTTTACACCTTCACCACCTTGTGCTACACTATAGATATGTATAAAAAGAAAAGCAAGCCGGTAGAGTCTATACTCGACTTCTCGCTTTTCGTTACTTTCTTTCCACATTTGGTGGCAGGTCCAATTGTTCGCCCACCGCAACTGGTTCCGCAATTTGAAACTGAACGCAAAGCCAATCTTCTGCAAATGATGCAAGGGCTGCTTTCGGTTACACTCGGGTTGTTTATGAAAATAGTATTGGCTGACGGCATGCTGTCGGCATCGGCTAATACGGTGTTCAACGCCACCGGTGCGGTAAGCACATTGGATGCATGGATGGGAGTGCTGGCATTTTCGGGGCAGATATTTTTCGACTTTGCCGGATACTCCACCTGTGCTATCGGTGTGGCTTTGTGTTTGGGTTTTGTGTTACCTCAAAATTTTTTGTTTCCGTACGGGGCGGTGGGCTTTTCTGATTTCTGGCGCAGATGGCACATAACTTTATCGGCCTGGCTGCGCGACTATTTATACATACCGCTGGGCGGCAACCGTCATGGCTGGTTCCGCACTTATATTAATTTAATGATAACCATGTTGCTTGGTGGTTTATGGCATGGTGCTAACTGGACCTTTGTGGTTTGGG
>JBKJJB010000260.1:0-7712 GCA_046598235.1 Chitinophagales bacterium | reverse complement strand
CCGCAGCTATGTACTCAATAATAGTTTTTACAGTAATTCTTTTCCCGCGAATGGCTGGCTTACCATTGCATATTTCAGGATTAACAGTAATACGGTCTGATAAATTCATATGGCTAAGTTAAGGAACTTAATTAGAAATCAATTCGCGTGCATTGGCGAGTGATGCATCGCTTACCTTATCACCGCTCAGCATTTTTGCAATTTCTATTACGCGCTCCTCTCCTTTTAGTTGCCTGATGCGTGTTTGTGTGCGGTTGTCTTTTATTTCTTTATAGATGTAATGATGCGCATCGGCTGTGCGGGCAATTTGCGGAAGGTGGGTGATAGATATAAGTTGATGATTGCGCGATAGCTTTTTCATTATCTCGCCAACCTTCAGTGCCACTTCACCGGAAATACCTGCGTCAATTTCATCGAATATCATAGTAGGCAAAGCACCTGCATCGGCAACAAGCGATTTAATACAAAGCATAAGGCGCGAAAGCTCACCACCTGACGCAACATCTTTAATTTCCTGCGGAGCAAAGCCTTTGTTGGCAGAAAAAAGAAACCGGATTTCGGTTAAACCATTTTCGTTTAGCTGATGCGGTTCGAGTTTTTTTATCTCTACTTTGAAAGAAGAATTGGGCATTCCTACTTTGGTGAGCAGCACCACTACATTGTTCTGAAACTCGCGTAATACTTTTTCGCGTGCAGCATGAAGCTGTGTTGAAAGTGCTAACAATTCTTTGAATTGTTTTTCAAGTTGGGCTTTAAGTTCCTGAATGGAAGAAGAGTTGGTATCCACCAAAGAAATTTTTTCTTCTAAATCACTTTGGATTTTTAGAAGTTCTTCAATGGTGGAAGTGTTGTGTTTCTTCTGCAAGCGGTAAATAACATTCAGACGGGCGTTTACTTCCTCTAATCTTGCAGGATCGAGCGAAGTAGCTTCCTGAATAGTTTCAAAGTCCTTGCTTATGTCTTTCAGTTCTTCGTAAGTTGTGCGAATACGTTCGCTCAAATCTGAAATATCTTTATTAAAACTCTTTATGCCCTTGAGTTGCGATTGGGCTTCTGATAACTGAATGAGAACAGAAGTTTCATTATCGCTGAGAATCTGAATAGCATTTTGAAGTGAGCGCTTTATTTCTTCAACATTACTTAAAGTGTTTGTTTCTGTTTCGAGTGCTTCCTGTTCTTTGGCTTCGAGTTTTGCCTCGACTAACTCCTTTACCTGAAATTGCAGATAATCCAATTCGGCAGAAAAAGTTTTTGCTTGAGCAAACGAGTTTTCATACCGCTTAAAATCCTTTTTGTATTGAGTAAAGAGCAAACGATAATTAGAAAGAAGCAATTGATTTTTAGCAAGCGTGTCAATTACATTTAGCTGAAAGCCGGCTTTGATAAGGTCGAGAGTCTCGTGTTGGGTGTGAAGGTTGACTAAACTCTCTCCAAGTTCTTTAAGCACATTTAGTGTAACAGGAGTATCATTGATAAAAGCACGGGACTTTCCGCTTTGATTGATTTCTCTTCTTACGATAGTATGTGCATCGAAATCAAGTTCGTTCTGTGCAAAGAAATTTTTGAGGTCTTTATTCTCGATTTCAAAGTCGGCTTCGACAATACATTTTTCTTCTTTGTCGTAAAGCACTTTGGTATCAGCGCGCTCACCTAATATTAAACCCAAGGCACCCACAAGAATTGATTTTCCTGCACCGGTTTCACCGGTGATAATATTCATGCGTTCATTAAACTCAATTTCAAGTTTATCAATGATGGCATAGTTGCGAATGGTTAGGCGGTGAAGCATGATGACGAAAATACATTTTTTGACGATTGACAATCGTCTATTGACCTTTGAAAATACAAATACATTTGCTTGTAAGAACCATATTAGAATTAAGAAAATGAATCTGACATTCCGAAAAGCAACTGTAGAGGATATTCCTCTTATATCTCAATTAGCAGATAAAATATGGCGCGAACATTATCCTGCTATTATATCTGCTGAGCAAATAAACTACATGCTTCGGTCGAGATATTCCTGTGAAGTTATTGAAGAAGGAATGAAGAACAGGGAGCAATATTTTCTTGCCTACTTGGGAAATGAAGCAATCGCCTATGCCTCAATAGAATTGTTTGACGGTTATCACTATCTGCACAAATTCTACAATGATGTTTCGGAACATAGAAAAGGTATAGGTAAACAGTTCTTTGATTACCTGCTTACGGAAATTGATTCCTCAGTACCCATTAAACTTCAGGTAAACAGGAAAAACTTTAAGGCAGTGAACTTTTATTTCAAAGTCGGCTTTGTGATTGAAAGTGTTGGCGACTTTCACATTGGGGAAGGATATTATATGAATGATTTTGTAATGAGCACCTCTCCTAAATCCTCTCCAAAGGAGAGGACTTAATACAAATGAATCATGCATTTGCCTTTCAAGCCCCCTTCGGGGGTTTGGGGGTGGTGTTTAATTCTTCACCAGCTTATCGTACTTACTAGCGTTGGAAGGGTCTATACGCTTGAGAAGTATAAGTGCTTTTGACTTTTCTCCGCCATCGGCACCAGAAAAAACATTTACCAACTCATCGCTCTTTGCCTGAAAGAAAATTGAAAACAGAATATTATTGGGATTGTCACGCGCTATTTTGTCAAGTTTATCGAGGGCATTCAAAATATTTTGTCGTGCAAGTGCCGGGCGTTCATAAAAATTATCCATTCCCAAGAAATGATATTCGTAAATCGCTTGTTTGAATTGCGCATACTTACTACCCATTAAATTACTGATAAGCGAATAGCGATTTCTGTTGGCAGAGCCAAAGAAGGGAGTCCATGATTTAGTATCGGGATTATTTGTAGGCACATTATTCATAACCTGCTCCGCCATCGTAAAATATTTTGCTCCTCCGCCTTTGCTCATGGTTTCATAATCTAAACCTATCAGTAAGTAAGCGTAGAAACCAAGCAAGGAAGTAAGGTTTGAATTATATTGAGTAACGTTAAACTCTAACGGCTGGTTCTGAGCATATGTGATAATCCATTCGTTATCTACAAAGTTGAACATAGGAGAGCTATAGATGCTATTAAACACCGGACGTGCCGATTGAATAGTAACTTTTGCCTGATACACATCCTGCTCCACCGCTTTATCAATTTGAATGAACATGCTGCATTCAATTCGCTCTTCAATACTGAATTGTTCGGTTGTCCAAACCTTATTATTCATAAACTCGTTGAGAGCAGTTTGCATAGTAGTGAATACCTGCGGGTCAACACCGGTTATACGTTGTGTGTTTACGGTTAACTGGCAACGCAATTCCTGAGCTGAAGCGGTGAATGAGAAAAAGAGAAATAATACTCCAATAAAAAATTGTGGATTGAACTTCATCTTAGATTCATGATTTTTGAAACATAATTCACTATATCTTTTGCCACTTCTTCTTTACTCTTCAAATCAAATTTAGAAACGTTTCCTTCTTTATCAATGATAGTAATTTTGTTGGTATCGGTTTGAAACCCCGCTCCTTTATCGTGCATAGAGTTGAGTACAATGAAATCAAAATTCTTTCTCCGCAGCTTATCTTTTGCGTTCTCTTCTTCATTATCTGTTTCTAAAGCGAAACCTACTATTATCTGATTCTCTTTCTTCTGCTTTCCTAATTCAGCAGCAATGTCTTTTGTTTTTATCAGTTCCAAAGTAAATTCTTCTTCCTTCTTTTTGATTTTTGTTTCACTCGCAAACTTAGGCGTATAATCAGCTACCGCAGCAGCAAACACTATAACATCAGCCGAAGAAAAATATTGCGCGCAAGCATCGAACATTTCAGCAGCCGTTTGAACTTTTACTTGCTTAATAGAGAGGTTCAAAGGATTCAACTCGGTTGCTCCTTTTATCAGCGTTACTTCATTGCTTTGTTTGGCAAATTGTTCTGCAATAGCAATTCCCATTTTGCCAGAAGAGCGGTTACCGATGAATCGCACCGGGTCAATGGGTTCATAAGTAGGACCTGCGGTGATAAGGATTTTCATTTGAATGTAAGAATACAAGAATTACGAAAAGTAATCCTCCAGGTGTTCCATAATGTTTTCGGGCTCTGCCATTCTTCCATCGCCTACTAAGCCACTGGCGAGTTCGCCATGTTCAACAGGGATGAGAATGTTGCCGTAGCTGTGTAACAACTCAATGTTTCTTTTTACTGATTTGTGTTTCCACATATCTAAATCCATAGCAGGTGCAAAGAAAACGGGGCACTTAGCAGAGAGATAAACCGCAAGCAACATATTATCGCAATTTCCATTCGCCATTTTTGCGATAGTATTTGCTGATGTTGGTGCAATAACCATAGCATCCGCCCATAAACCGAGTTCAACATGATTGTTCCATTCTGAGCTACCTTCGGTAAAGTTGGTGTAAACAGGATTGCGGCTAAGGGTTGAAAGAGTGAGAGGTGTTATAAATTGAGAAGCCGAAGCAGTGAGTATTACTTTCACTTCTGCTCCGGCTTTTATTAGGTTGCGAATGAGAATTGCCGATTTGTAAGCTGCGATAGAACCGCAAACTCCGAGAACAATTTTTTTTTCGCTGAGATTGCTCATGGGAGCAAGATTAATTTGCGCTTGGTTCTTCTATTTCGCGAATGTTCAATTCGTGATTCAAATATTCTTTAGTAGCCAAAATAGTAGCATGAGGCAATTTTTCGTAGAACTTCGAAATTTCGATTTGCTCACGGTTTTCGTGAATCTCTTCAAGGTTATCGGTATGCGAAGCAAAGTCTTCCAACTTAGAATGCAATTCTTCTTTTATTTCTTTTCCTATCTGGTTAGCTCTCTTCGACATGATGTAGATGGCTTCGTACACGTTGCCGTTTGCCTGTGCTGCCATAGCTTCCAGATTCTGGGTTTCGATGTAGGGGTTAATCTGTGTCATTTTGATTTTTCTTACCTTATCCATTTGTTTTCAGTTTTTTTATTAGTTCAGTTGAATTGTTGTATATCCTTTCTGCCTCTTTTGAATAGCGGCTGTTTGGAAATTGGTCGACAAAAGTATAATAAGTTTTGACAGTTTGCTCAAGCGAAGGCAGTTTCTCAGTGCTTTTCCTCTCTTCGCTAATCTGGTAGTTGTTCTTTACTATCAAAAAATGCCCTTTTTCTATCCATTTATTGGTGTTTTCTATCTCTTTCTTATCAATAATAAGCGGTAATTGGGCTTTAGCTTCCTTAAAAAATACATTAAAATACATTTCGCGCAGTTCTACAGGTGCCGTTTCTGCCCATTCAAAAGCACCTTTTACAGCTAGATAATGCGATTGCTGTTCATACTTTTTCGCTTCTTCTAAGAACTTACTTCCTCCAAATTTGTATTTAAAATCGCCATAACTTTTAACCACATTATTGAAACGTTCCTGCTTACGGATGTCAATAGAATTTTGAGCGTATTTGAAACGCGCCTTTACAATCATAAAACTCACCTTTTCGCTTTCTTCAATATCGGGAAAATCGCGGAGGATAATTTCGTAGCTGGTAGCAGCGGCTTTAAAGTTGCTGGTTTTGTAATAAAGGTCGGCAGCGTTAAGCGCTTTCTTCTCTAATTTTTTGCGCAGTCTGGTAATAGCTTCGTTGGTTTCGGGTACAAACTTGCTATCGGGATACATATTGAGAAAAAACTGGTAAGCTTCTAAGCCCTTGTAAGTATATGTTTGGTCTAAGTCGGGTTTTGGCGAAAGCATTTGGAAACTTTTGCCTTGCATATACAAGCATTCTTCGGCACGGTCGCCATTCGGATACAGGTCGTAGAAATTTTTGAAGTGATAAGCCGAAATCATGTAGTCGCCCTGCTTGTAGTTAGCCATAGAATACATGTAGTAGATTTCTTCGGTGCTTTCGCGTCCTTTCATCAGCCCTATCAGTTCTTCCATTACAGGGATACATTTGAAATATTCCTTCTTGTTGTACCAGTAAATGGCTTTGTTCTTTTTATACTCCAAGTCGTTTGACTTGAGCACTTTTTCGGGAGTTTCGCACGAGGAAATAAATAGCAAAAGGCAAAAAGCAAAAAGCAAAGAGCAAAAGGCAAGAGATTTTGCGGCTACTGATCTATAGCCAATGAGTGCTATGAGAAGGTCATGGGCTTTGCTTTTTGAGCTTTGAATTTTGATTCTTTTCATTGAGGCGCGCAAAGATAGATTTCCTTTCGGTTTAGTGAAATCTGAGAGATTAAACGCAGAAGAGAGGAAATATTATAACCCCTTTTGTCTCATCCCGCTTGCGAGAAGGGGATTTAGGGGTGGCTTTGGTACATAAAAAAAAAGAGCCGGGGCCCTGACCCCCCGACTCTTAAACTTAAATCACTATGGTATTTTATTAAACGGCAGATATTGTAAAGAGTTACAGAATCCGGTTTTTACTACAAGGGTTAAGCAACTTTCCCCATCTTTTCCATCATGGTGCGGTGGATAGTAGTTTGAGTTTGCTGAACAGATTTTTGAGAGCGAGGATAGATGAAGACATAATATGCCGCTACTACTACCATTCCTGCTACAAAAAGCACCATTGCATACGGACGAAACGCATCATTCTGAAGGAACTCGCCAGTCATCCACATAGCATTAGCAGCTAACCAGTAGCAAAGAGCTACACTATGGAAAAGTGGTGTACTTTTTTTAGCGTTCCATGCCATATATGCGGCAACTGCAAGAGTAGGCACTATCATAAGCATTGCTGCGAAATGAAAGCCCATTACCCAACAAGCATCTTTTAATAACCATAAGGCTAAAGGAAGAGTTGGGGATTCAAGTAAATTTTTAGCGGGTGTATTTGTTTTCATACGTGTGTTTTTTGTTTTCTGAAATTGGGCAAAGCACTGCCCTGTTTGTCAAGGGTGATACGAACGTTCAGAAAAAATGTTCCGTAGAAAGTGTTTTTATTTTACCAGCAGCACCATGCCCTTGCGCTCTACCCTTACCCCGTCTTCGGCATAAAACTGAATAAGGTAAGCATAGCCGCCTTGCTGGGCTTCTTTACCGTGGTCGGTGCCATCCCAGCCAATTAAAGAATTGTTGCTTTCGAAAACCAAGCCGCCCCAGCGATTGTAGATTTGAAGCGTATATGCTTTGGGTTCGGTATTAAAATACATAGTTGGTTTAAAAACGGTATTCTCGGCTACGTTGCTCGAAGGATTAAAAGCTGTAGGAATGTAAATAATAGGGCGGTGAATGATACACTTTTCATTCGACCAGCTTGAAAGCGTTGCCTGGTAACTCGCCTCGGGTAAATCTAAATTGTAAACCGCTTCAATGCGATAGCAAAAGATTCCTTTTTCATTTAAAAACTGCTGCAGCGAATCGGAATAAGAGTTTACGCCAACAGGAAACGTTCTGATAAGCTGATAACCGTTTCCGATATTACGCCATAGATTATAGGCAGTAACGGTAGCTCCGTGCAGTTCAAAATCGTTCCAGTTAAGATTGGCAATATAGTAATCGTATAACTCCCCTTTAAGACAAATGGTTTTTACAAAAGGCGTTTTGTATTGATTCTGGCAACTATCAAAAGCAGTTACTTCGTAGAAATAAGGATTGCGTTCGGGTAAAACGCCAAGCGAATCAATATAATTTTCAAACGGGTTAAGTGGAGAAGGTGCGCCTAACTGATCAACAGGGTCGTACGTAATGTTGTTGCCGCTGCGCGCTATTTTATAAAAAGTAAGTTCTGCCGAGATGTCTATCATCCA
>JBKJJB010000438.1:0-5731 GCA_046598235.1 Chitinophagales bacterium | reverse complement strand
AGTTGTGTTTGCTGGAGCTTCACTAATGCTGATGCTGTCAAAAGCAATACCGTCATAAAAATTACAAGTGGTTCCTGCACCAAAGGTGATTCGAAAAACAACATTTGAAATTCCTGCCAGGTAAGGCATACAATGTTTCGCAACTCTCCATCCATTGCTTCCGCTGCCGCCTTGACAACTTCCTGATGTGGGCTGAATGTTTCCACTCCAACCTTCTCTTACTAATGCCAGTGAGTTAAGGTTTACAATGTTGGATGAGTTATACCAGTTATCGTTCAAGCAATCTCGCGGGTCACTTATAGAACCTACATTAGTCCATGTTACTCCGTTATCTAATGAGTATTGAAAATTACTTCCATCGTAGGTTCTTTCGCTCTCCCAAAAAATTTTCAAAGAGATATAAGGATGCTGAAGACTGGTAAAATCAAAACAAGGGCTTTCTACAAATGAGCGTTCTCCGTAATAATAAAACGATGTGGTAAGCCCGCCAATTATCCAACATTTGTTTCCGCTTCCTGCTGCATCAATAACAACTTTTGAAGGCGCACCCCAAGTCCAGTCACTGCTGGTTCCTCCTGAGCTCCATCCGGCTTGTGATGTTTCAAAATCTTCTATGTAAGGAAATGAGTTAACACACTGAGACTGATTACGCTCAAATGCAAAAAGAAAAAGAAAGATAAGCGAAGCTTTTTTCATTACAATCGAAGAACTTCAAATAAAGGCAAAACTAAACTTCAAGACCTCGCAAAGCAATATATAAACAAGCAGAAACGAAACTAAGTTGCCGATGTAAGAAGCTGTTTGGATTTACATGGAAAATATTTTTATAGCCGAAAAAGGGACACTGTCATGCTGACGAAGGAAGCATCTTGTATTTGGCTTACCAATGAAATACAAGATTCTTCACTTCGCAGTCCCGATAGCTATCGGGATCGTTGCCAATGACATGTTATAAAATGAAAAAACTTGTACATGAAGTTCTCAAAAAAATACAAAAAACCACATAGGAACATAAGAGAGCATAGCGCAAGTAAAATCAGTTAAGCACCAACTATGTGTTCTATGTTCCTATGTGGTTAAAAAAATGATGCGTATTTTGAACTGCATATTTTTTTTACAGAAGCATTTTGTCATTAATAACAGGTATCAGGCGGGCTTGATGGAATTCTCGAAATGACAGTCTGTTCCTGTTAGGTTACATCGGCCGCAGAGTCAGAAAATAAAAAAGGCCCCCCGAACTTGCTTCGGGGGGCTTAAATATTTATTTCTGTAAACGGAATTTTCTATTTCGGTTCTACCGGTTCTAATTTATTCTGCTTTTCAACCGGTGGTGCTACCGGTTCTTCTACCGGAGCTACTTCCTCTAATTTTTTCTCTTTCTTCTTTTTCGGTGCATCGGGCACTAGAGAAATACCCGTGTTGTTCTGCCCTGATTTCTTTCCGCCTTTTAAGAAATCGAAAAGTAAGGTGAAACGAAGTGTATTATCAAGCGGATTGCGTTGAATAGAAGTAGGAATTAGGTAAGAGAAATTTAAACCAACCACGCTATACTTTACAGTTAAACCTGCAGTAAGAAACTGGCGGTTTCCTTTAAGGGGATGCTCCCAGAAGTAACCGAAGCGAACGCCAAATTGCTTGTTGTATAAATACTCGGCACCAATGCCCCAGGTAACTTCATTAAACTCTTCTCTGGAACCACCGGGAGCATCCCCAAACGAAGTGAATATACCGGTAATGGAAGATTTTTCTTTGAAATCATAAATGTCGTTATTGTTATTATCTAACGTATCGGGAGTAGGCACAAGTAGTTTATTCATATCTACATAAACGCCTACAGAATTGTGCTTATCAATATTCAACGTATAGCCCACACCTAAGCCGAGATTGGTGGGAATATAATCAGCGCGGTTTTGCCCTTTGCCGGTGTAAGAAATTTTGCTGCCGATGTTAGAGATAACTAAGCCCGCTGCAAATTCATGCTCTAATTTATGTGCTTCGTTTTCGTTGAATGTTTTGTGGAAGTAGGCAGAAATATCTCCCGCGCCAGCCATTCCGGGTCTAACAAGGTTGCCATCTACCTGCTGCCCTCCTGCAAGGTTTGAGTAGATATAGCGAAGCGATGCGGCTATAGAAAAATAATCGCCAAGTTTACGTGCATAGTGAAGGTCAATGGCAAATTCGTTAGGACGAAACTGACCGGTTTCTGTTCCGTTAACATCGGTGAAGGTGATGTTGCCAAGCGAGAAATAACGAACCGACATTGCAATGGTCTGTTGCTTCTTTATTTTGTAATAGCCGTTGATGTTAGCGAGATAAATGTCATTTACCAATGCTTTCAACCAGGGGCTGAACGTAACTGCCACTCCAAAGTCTTTATCAATAAAAGCCATCTTGGCGGGGTTGAGGTAAAGCCCGTTCCCATCGGTAGGTGTAGCCAATCCCACATCGCCCATTCCTCCTGCACGAGCATCGGGAGGTATACGCAGAAAAGGAACAGCGGTAGTAACCGTGTTTATCCTCGAACTAAGATTGTAACCTGGCTGTGCTTTTAAAAGGGGAATGGCAATCAGCCAAACGCTTAAAAACGCAACTATTTTTTTAGAACGCAACAAATAATTCATGATGGAAATGTATTGAATTAATGATAGGTAGAACTGTTGCGATATGTTAATAGTTTTTTAAAATGGACGCCAAAAGTATATCAATTTTCTAATCCCGCAAAAAAATATAACCAATGCAGCTTTGTTCTTTACGGAAAAAACTGGTGGTTGTTTCAAAATCTTTAGCGAAGCACCACCAATTTTTCAAACTTATGCGGTGTTTGTCCTTCGCTGTTGCGTACGTTTAACTTGTATACGTATACACCTTTGCCGATAGGATCACCGTAATCGTCTAAGCCATTCCATTCAATATTATCTACGCGATATCCTTCGCTATAGACTTGCTGCACAATACTTTTTACCAGTTTGCCGCTAACGGTATAAATCTGAACACTCACATTTAAATCATCGCAACAGCGATTATGCTCAAACATAAACTGCGTATGAGTAGTAAACGGATTTGGATAATTATATACATGACTCAATGCTAATTTTGCGGTGGACGCGACAATAAATTCGGTATAGTCTTCGGATGAATTGTTGTGAATGTCCCATGCCTTCACTTTCAAGGTGTGACGACCGTCTGCTAATTTTGAATACGGATATTTCACTGTGCCGGTGTCAAATCTGTCCTGCGCACTTTCGTAATAATCATTCAACACCACTTTGTTTTGAGTGTTATCATCCAAAATAGCAGTAAGGTCGTGACCTATTCCATTGCCTACCGTATTGATTCCACTTGCATCTGACAAAGCTAGCAGCAACATCGGGTCTGCATTGGTAGTACCACCAAAAGCAAACTTTTTATCGTTCATGTATATATCCATCTTAGGACCGTTGTTGTCCGCTAGGTATGAGTCAGCCGAGCCACCAATCAGAATACTATCTGAATAACCGTGGGCATCCAGGTTGCTTCCGTTGTCGGCATAATAACTGATTCGTCCATATCCATATTGGTAGTTAATATCTTTAGGAACAATAAAAGAAAAACTGAAATCGCCATTTGTAACACTCGCTTTTCCTTTAAATAAAGTGTTTTTATAAGCACTAAAATTCAAAATGGCGGAGGCATCGTTACCTAAAGTCTTCAGCTTTGAAATTTTATCATACACTAATGGATACACTGCACCATTAAATGAAGTCATTTTGTTTCCGTCATCATCTCTCACTTCTCCCTTGATAGTTACAAGCGACAACGCTTTTAAAGTATCTTGATTAACAGGGTTATTATTTACTTCGGTAGTTGCCACATTATAACGTGGATAATTGAGCGTTAAAGCAGGGTCGCCAAGCAAAGTAAATTTACGGGTGTTTTCCCCAGAGTTGACAACTGCGTTCTTTGCGTCCATTATTACTTCGCCAAGTGTAGGAAGCCTTCCTTCATAAGGGCGGAACAGATTATCAAATGTAGCTGAAGCAATTTGCTCGTTAGCGTTTTGATAAACCAAGCGCACGGTAGTAATAGAAGCAATAGCTCCGCCTTTACCATTTACAATCAGCCATTCGCCCGCTGTTTTATCGGGAAGATCATAGCGGCTAAATTCACAAGTAGCTGTAACAAAAAGAGGTAGTTTTTCTTTGTTCGTTAGCGGAATAATATCTGCCATATTAAAAATGCGCTCGTGTGCCCAGTTGGTTTCTCCTCCGTGTCCCACCCAATTTACGATTAAACTTCCTGCATTGATTCGATTAAGAATAGCGGTGTTTACATCAGGATAGCGTGGACCAGCCGGAGTAGATAGTTGCTTATACGCATCCAAATAAATTTTCTCATAGTTATAAGCGCGATATTGAGAGCGGGTGTAATCTGCCAATTCATCGGAATAACCCTCAAAGGCAGTTCCTCCTTCATCTAAATCATCAGCAATAAAAGTGAGAACGTTTCTCCAGCTATTGTTTGAATTAATCTGCATACAAGAAGCATCGGGCTGAGGATTTTTGTAGTTCTTGATTTTGTTTACCACATCCCATGCTTCGGTTTCACTTTCAACCGGCAAGCGACCTATTCCAATATCAAGTTTCTGTGCCGAGTTAGTAATGTCACCTCCTTCGTTTGAATCAAGCAATCCAAAAAAATCATCGGAAGTGTAAGTAGAAAGAACAGAAACAGACGAATAGCTCTGATAAGTAGAAATAAAATTATTGCTCTCGGCAATTCTTCCTTTGGGGTCGTAAGAACCATCGCCCATCAACAATAAATAGCGAGGCATCAAGGCGGTGTCGCCTCCTGCGCGGTCGTATAGCATTTTCATAAAATCGCGAATGGCAGATATATCGGGTTTGCCGCTTCCGAACTCATTATAAACCTGTGATACTTTTACTACGCTTACTGAAATATTATCGCTTGTGCGATGAAAATCGGCTAATGCGTTCGAAGGAGATTCAAAGCCATCGTAAGTTATAATTATCATATCGGGCTCGCCAATTGCGTGAAGATTTTGATTCGAAACCTTGCCGGTGAATTCAGGATTAGAGAAAGATGCGTTTGCATTAAAGGCAATGAATTCTCGAAGAGCGTCTGTAGCAGCAATGAAAGAAAGTTGTGAGCCGTTTAGGTTGCTCGACATCTCCTGTATGTCACCTACATTAGTTACATCCCAAACTTTAGTTGAAGAAGAAGCATTATTTAAATTGAATTGCGAAATGCTTCCTGCGCCTACCGATGAAATATTTCTGAAAGGCATTGCATTTCCTGAGAAAGAAAGTGCGCGTTTTAAATTCAGTTCAAAGTAATTGATGTAGCAGGCAGCAGTTCCTGATGGGTCGCTATAAGGGCTAAAAGTGTAACCAATATTTAATTGGCTTGAAGCGGCTGTATAATCTATTGTATTGGCAATCGGTCGATAGCCGTCAGGATAGCTGCTCTGAGTAATACCTGATTCACTTTGTGTAAGTACGGGTTGTCCGTTAATAGTTACTGCTGTTGAAGAACCTGAACTGGTTTTTGCTCCCAAGTAAGACTTAAACTTTACGGGAACAGAACTGATTAAATCGGGAAAATTAAGTGAGAAGCTTTTAGTGTTGTTGAAACTTGTCATTTTATCACCTAGCCATTCTTTACCTGACTTTAGCATGTTCTCTTCATCGCTTTCATGAAAAAAGTGTTCATCAAAATCGTTTATAGTTTTGTT
>JBKJJB010000315.1:0-2839 GCA_046598235.1 Chitinophagales bacterium | reverse complement strand
TTCCTCTCCTCTTCTGCTATTGTTTTTGCATCGGTGATATAAGTAAAGTCACCGAAACGATAACAGGTTACAGGCATGGTGGCATGCATTACTTCAATAGGAGTCACATTCAAATTCTGAATTCTGAATTCTGAATTCTGAACTCTAATGAAATTCATCTTTGGCAGGTACGGATAATCTGTTTCAGAAAAAACATAACCATACTGTTCTTTAATTCCAAGCTCGGTAGGATAGTCGCAATAAATATCTATTGGTTTACGGGTAATAAAATTGAATGCACGAATATCATCTATACCGCCCGTATGATCTTTGTGCTGATGAGTCATCAATATCCCATCCAACTGGCGCACATCTTCGCGCAGCATTTGCTGGCGAAAATCGGGACCGCAGTCAACAGCAATGGTTAAATCTTTAGTTTGAATTAGAATAGAAGTGCGAAGGCGTTTATCGCGCGGGTCGTTGCTTTTACAAACCTTACACTGACAACCTATAAGCGGAACTCCTGCTGAGGTGCCTGTGCCGAGGAAGGTGACTTGCATGAATTGGTTTTTAAGTTGTGAAGTGAGCAGCGGCACTATGCAGTATGCAGTAAAACCAACTGCCGCTGCCTACTGCTGCTTAAAAAGTGTTTCTTTCTCCGTTCTTACCTGCTGAAACAATTTCATGCTTTCGTCAGATAGATTTTCAATTTCAAGATCGTTTAATGAAGCAAGAATCTCCATGAGCGAATTTATTTTCGCATCCGTTTCATGAAACTTATTGATAACAACCACTTTTCTTTTTTCCAATACACAATATCCATTCTGAAAATTTCCCCGCTCGAAGCGCACGGTATATCCGCCTTCACGAAAAATATCTTCCAGTTTTTTTAGCAGGGTAGCATTATATTTGAGACTCATTCTTAAGAGTTAATTGTTATTAGTTAATAGTTAATCAGGAATACAAATACATTTATTATTTAAAGCGAAAATATCCGTCTCAAATTCTCTGACATGAAGAAGAAACTAACATTGTTGATATTATTACTTCCATTTGTACTATTTGCACAAACGCAATACAAAGACGGCACTATCACGTTTGATTTGGGAAAGAAGAAAGTACAACCGCAAGATACTCCGCAGAAAGAAAAATTTGTTTACCCCAGCGATGAGCAAGAAGCAGAAGATGCTCCGAAAGTAAAGAGGGTGAAGCAAAAAACAGCAACTTCTTCGCAGCAAGAAGACGTTCCCGATTTTAAACGCGATGGATTGTTTAAAGGATTATTTCATGCGGGCTTAAACGCCTGCCAGGTAGATGGCGATAATGAATTTGGCTATAAATATCTTGGAGCAAATGTGGGTGTGGGTGCCATGGTTCGCTTTCATAAAAATCTTTCGGTGAGTATGGAAATAAATTATTCCATGAAAGGAGCCAGAGCACGTTTTTCGCAGGGTGGTGCCAATGCTAATTTCTTCCGAACCAATTTCGATTATATGGAAATTCCTATTTCGCTAAACATACACGATAAAAAATTAGTGATGTTCAGTTTGGGATTATCGGTGAGTGCTTTAGTTCGATATAAAGAATGGGATCGAGTAAGCGGTCTTCAGGTAGATTACAACAATCCTCCTTATGGACAGCCGCGAAAGATTGATTTAAGTCCTTTCGGTGCTTTTTATTTTGTGATTAAACAACACTATGCGCTGGGTGCTAAATTTTCGTATTCGGTTTTATCTATGCGGGGTGCAGAACCTAATTCAAGAGTAAGGGGGCAGTATCACAATGTGATTGAGTTCCGCTTTATGTATATAATGGATAAGGCGAGTTTTAAGAAGAAGTAAGAAAGAGTTAACCGTTAATAGTTATTCGCTAATCGTAATTCAAATACTGAAATGGTATTCTCTTTCCACTTTGCAGATTCGCACTTTGTATTGCGCATACCATTTTTCTTTGCCGAGTTGTTGAGCGAGTTGATGCTCGGCATTCATCTTCCAGTTGCTGATGCTTTCTAAATCTTTCCAGTACGAAACGGTAATTCCCTCGCGGGTGGTTTCGTTGCGCACTGATTCAATGCCGATATAGCCGGGTTGTTGTGCGGCAAGTTCTTCCATTTTGCTTGCCATTTCATTGTAGCCGTTATCGCCTTGGGTGCGGGTGGTAGTGAAGATAACTGCGTAGTAGCTCATTGCTTTTTAGGGTGTTAAGGTGTTGAGGTGCGAAGGTGTTAAGGTTGTTATTCAATTACAAGTATTCTGTATTGATATAAACTTAAACTCAGTGAAGCAGCTTTTGGATAGAGAAATTGCAGATGGTTATTTTTCGGCTGCCCATTTATCTATCAGTTTGTAAGCGAGTTTTTTTCCTTGAGTTAGGGTCATCTTTCGTACACTCGATGACTTTGAAGATGCTTTTAAGAGTAGTTTCTCATACTCCTTCTTAGGCAGAACCACGTATTCTTTCTTATCAATGGTAAGTGTACTCATAGCTTGAAATTATACGGCTAAAATAATGATTTGGAAACAGAACTTACTCCACCACCAACTTACCCGCGCCAACTCTTTCTTTATCGCTTACTACACTATACAAATACATGCCCTTGCTTACTCCGCGTAACTCTACTGTGTTTGTTTGAGCAGTAAGCGGCTTTTGCAAAATTATTCTGCCGGTTATATCATATAGCTGAAAGGCAGTTGCTGTTGCAGGGTTTTGTTGCAATTGTATAGTAAGGTAAGTGGTGGCGGGGTTGGGGGAGATAGTCAATTTATTTCCTATGCTTAAAAGATTAAATCCAGTAGGATTAAATACCGGGAATGACAAGTCAAAGGTATCTCTGGTGTTGGTATTGTTACAAGTATCAAAC
>JBKJJB010000313.1:0-3102 GCA_046598235.1 Chitinophagales bacterium | reverse complement strand
ATGGGCATGATTGCCATTTTTGTTTACGTAGGTGTGGAAGTAACCATTCAAAGTAACATGGGTGCTTTGCTTAACACTCCGGAGTATGGCAGCATTCCAAGCAATTTAATTTTCCCTTTCATCTCTTTGTATTGGGGCAGTTTGATGATTGGTCGGTGGACAGGTGCCAGTGAATCGTTATCAGAAAATAAGAACACGCGCAAGATTTTGCAGTCTGTTCTTCCCTTCATTGCATTCGCGGTGGTGTATGCGGTTAATTATTTCAAAGCTCAGGCAATGGAAAATATTCATCTTAACGATGTGTTTTTACCTTATCTCGGATTTGTAGTGCTGATGGTAGTGGTTTCGTACTTCTCTATTGAGAACTCTGCCAAAATGCTGTTCGCATTTTCAGTAGCGGCTGCGCTTTGCATGATTGCCGGTATGTTCACCGAAGGCAATCTTTCCATTATGTTTTTCCTGAGCGGAGGTTTGTGGTGCTCGGTCATGTGGCCCTGTATTTTTGCACAGGCGATAAAAAATTTGGGCGACTACACTTCGCAGGCATCTTCGTTTTTAATCATGATGATTCTTGGTGGCGCAGTTATTCCTCCTTTCCAGGGCTGGCTGGCAGATGTGACCGATATTAAGATGAGCTACATCGTTACTCCGCTTTGCTTCGCGTATCTCGCTTACTATGGCTGGTGGGCGTTGCGTAATAACAAAGGTGCAGATACGAAAGTGGCTCATTAAATCCTTATAAAATACGGAAATAGTTATCTTTAAAACATGGAGAAAGTAGTCACCATTACGACACAAAAAATAAAAAGCGACTTTTCATATTGGAAAACTAAAACAGTGGAGGAGCGCTTAAATGCTATTGAATTTCTTCGGCAGCAATACCCAAATTATGAGGATAAACTTTCCGCTCGACTTCAAAGAGTTTGTCGAGTTATTACAAAAGCATAAAGTAGAATATCTTATTGTGGGAGGTTATGCTGTTGGCTTCCACGGTTATCCGCGCTTCACTGGCGATTTGGATATCTGGGTAAAACTTTCTGGTGCAAACGCTGAGAATATATTGAAGGTGGTAAAGGATTTTGGCTTTGCCTCTTTGGGCTTAACTGCCAAAGATTTTCTGACTCACGGAAATATTATTCAGTTAGGTTATCCGCCTTTGCGAATTGACTTGCTCACCGATATTGACGGAGTGACTTTTGAAGAATGTTATGTTAACCGACAGGAAGTTTTGCAAGACGGTTTTCAATACAATTTCATCAGCTACGAAGATTTGTTGAAGAACAAACGTGCCAGCGGAAGGCATAAAGACAAAGATGATTTGGAGTATTTTACCAATGAATAGTTTCTGTGAAACAATAGTGCCTCATGCAATCTCCTTTCCAATTTGAAGTAGCCGCTTGTTTGCTGTTTGATAAAAATGGAAGGCTCCTTATTTATCTGCGCGATGATAAGCCCGGTATTTCTTTTCCCAACCACTGGGATTTGTTTGGCGGTATTATGGAAGAAGGCGAAACACCTGAGCAAACTCTAATTCGCGAGTTGAAAGAGGAAATAGGAATTGAGCTGAAAGATTTTCATTTCTATAAAACATTCGATTGTTTGGAAGGTGACACAAGCCCCAACCGTAAACACATTTACTATGCTCAAATCAATTACCTGCCTGAAGAGTTGAAGCTGCTGGATGTGGGTCAACGGATTGTTAGTATTGATTTGAATGAAAGAGCCAATTATCCTTTTGCCAATATTCTATTTGATATTGTTGAGGATTTTGCAAAGTCGGGTATTGCTCTTTAAAAGAAAAGCGGAGGTGCAGATGTGCCGATAACGAAGATTGGGGAGTAACTGTTGACGATAACAGCAACAACTCTAAAGTTTTTATTCTTCAATTCGTTCAAATGTTAGAGTATCAGAGTTCTCTTTCAAACTTACTATCATTAAAGTAGGAATATAATTGTCTTGTCTATAGTATGATTCTCTGAAATATTCATTCTGCCAATGGTAATCCGTGAATACAACTTTATTTCTAACATTTTTTTCGTCCCACATTTCATTTTGTAATATTCGGGTATTGCCAGATTCTTTAAAGTCTACTCCATTTTTGATTTCAGAAATTATTCTATTCCTATCTTTCTTTGTCAACCTTATTGCGGTAATCTGAACTCTTTCTGGCATTCCTGTCACTTTATTAGATATGATATCGAAATGGTCATTAAGTTTCAAGTTAGCTATTTTTAAATCTTCTTTTACATCTCTATTGTTGTAAAAAGCTCCTTCAAATGCAATTGATAATAATGGAATAACTACGATTAAAGCTAAAATTGTCGCTACTACAATAGCCCACTTTTTGTGTCCGTGTTTTTTCAGAATAAAAAAAGATACAGGGGACCAAATAAGAAGAATCAGGCCAGTAATTGCACTGTATAAAACCCCTACTCCCATTTCAACTAATTTACGTTTTTATTATTGCTGATTAGTATCGGCTCTACGATACTCACCAACAATTTTTTCTTTCAATCATAAATATAACACCCCGCCTCAACCCTTCTAAAAATTAAAGATTCCCCGTCCTTCCGCCATCCACCGGCACATTAATGCCGTTAATGTAAGATGCTGCAGGCGAAGCTAAAAACGCCACCGCAGCCGCCACCTCTTCGGGTTTGGCAAAGCGCGCCATAGGAATTTCGCGCATCATTTCTTCGCGCACCATGTCCTCATCCCAACCGGTTTTGTCAACGCGGTTGGCAATAATGGTTTTCATGCGGTCGGTATCAGTAGCTCCGGGCAGCACATTATTTACCGTAATGCCGAAGGCGCCTAATTCATTCGCCATAGTCTTCGCCCAATTGGCAACAGCCGCACGGATGGTGTTGCTAACCCCAAGATTCGGCAAAGGTTGTTTTACCGAAGTAGAAATAATGTTCACGATTCTTCCGTAGCCGTCCTTCTTCATGCCGGGAACAAAGAGTTTGGTAAGCGAATGATTATTGATAAGGTGCGCTTCGAAAGCAGCGATGAATTCTTTTTCTTCTGCGTCAAAAATTTTCCCTGAAGGAGGGCCGCCAGTGTTATTGATAAGGATATGATAAGTCTTGTTTGTTTTTT
>JBKJJB010000119.1:0-5129 GCA_046598235.1 Chitinophagales bacterium | reverse complement strand
TTTTGCCTTTCTTATTTAGTTTAGTGTTTGCGGACAGTGAAGCGCATTTTAAACCGCGCCATCGCCAACCCCGGGAACGTTAGCGGTAACTTTAGACCACACCCTACCTTGACATCAAGCAACTTGACATTGAAAGCATACATTCTCATAATAGTTGGACTTCTATTTGGACAAATTTGTTTAGGGCAAACTGACCAATTCAAGAGAGTAGACATTCAGAAAAAGAAGGTTAAGTCCATTAAATATTCTTCTTATAAACTGTGGGACATAGCGAATCAAAAGCCCACTTCTGAAGGAGTTTTGGACTTCATCACTATTGAAAATTATGACACTTTAGGCAACATGATTTCAAGAACAAACACTTGCATCAAAGACTCACTGAGCTATTTGACGCTGTGTGATGAGATGAACGTTAAATACACTTATCAGTATGACAGATACGGGAATGTAGTGAAGGAGCATACGCAAAGAGATTTTTCTTCTGATAGTGGCGAATGGAGGCACTTAGCTGAATATAAGTATGACACAACAGGTAAATTATTAGAGAAGACAAGTTTCACTTACTTCTATGACGAACCACACCAAATCAACTATTATTCTTATGACAGACATGGTAATATTTTAGTTGACTCAATTACCCAAAGAGGAGTCCCAATGTGGGTTACAACCTATTATTATTCCCATAAAAAACTTAGAAAGACAATAACCTTATGGGCGAAGAAAGTCAAATTTCAACTTTCTGATGAAACTAAATACTATTACAATCATAAAGGACTTTTAATAAGAAAAACATCAACTTGTAACCAATCCACTGACTATAAGATTAGCGGCAGCACGACCACACTTTACAGATACGACCGTAAAAACAGGCTGATAAAAATGCAAATGGACAAGCGAGTAATTGAGTATTCTTACGACAATAATGACAACATCATTAAAAAGTCAGACTATCGAGAATTACCAGTTAAAAGGTATAGTTTCAAAATTCCAGACTATGACATCCTTGAATACAAGTATTACTAACATTAGACGGGAAAAAGCTACCGCTAACAAAGGGTTTGCAATAGCGGGGGTGTCGTGCTTCGCAGACAATTTTGTGCTTGGTGGTAGTGTGGTGCTTCGTATTAAATTTGGTGCTAAAAACCCCCGCCATCGCAAACCCTCGGAACGTTAGCGGCAAGTTTATGAAGACAACTTCAACTATAATATTCACGTGCCTCATGATAGTTGTTATTGTTGTTGGGTATTTATTTACTAAAGGGTGTTTTACAAGTGAGCCTGTTAAAGACAGATATAACACACATAATCCTCTGCAACTTGAGAAAGCAAATAAATGGGTTGAAACAGTAATAAAGATTCAATCATTAAAAACCGTCCGCATCGAAGCATACTCTAAAGATTGGGACTATTATGAAGTAAATAAAGTTGGGGTTGCCCTTCACGGTGATGATTTAAGTAGAGACAGCACAAAACGAAGACGTCTTAGTTCAAATTCAATGAGCATACTACTTGGAATTTCAGACACTTTATTGATCAATCTGATACAGGAGTTTGATGAGCTGGGTTTAAATAGATTTTATAGGGAAGACAACTTTTTCGCTTTCGAAACTGAAACCTACTTGGGGTATTCAAAAGGTTACTTTTTTTTCATTGATCCTTCGCACGTAAAGCAGAAAGGCGACACACTTGACTTCAGAAATCTTAAGCACCTTAATAATTTTAAGGATGGTTACCACAATAGATATTTGGTATTAAACAATTACGACAACCATTGGCTTGACTGGGAACAAATAAAATAGACTTAAAACAAACCAGCCGCTAACATCGCGCTAAATGAAATGGCGCGGGCAGTCATAAGCGTTAAGTTTCTCTTTGTTATTTTAGTTTAGTGTTTGCGGAGAGGAAGCGCATTTTAATGCGCCACTTCGTTAGCCCGTTAAACGTTAGCGGCAAGTTTTGACGACAATGTTAACATTCTATGGCAAAATAAATTGTGACATGAAATACTTGAGAGGTTTGATTACAATTTTAAAATTCTTGACGGGGTCTATCTTTGCCCTTTTCATAGTGGCTACTCTTTTTATAGCAATGGCAAGCGGACCAGATATGGGAACCGAAGCAAACGGGTATTTTAATGTGTTACTCGTAGCTGACTTGGTATTTGGGATAGTTTTCCTAATCGTATATAAAGCCGATAAAAGAATGAAGGAAAAACAAAACAGCTACTAACCAACAACGAAACGTTACTTGCTTTTATTTATGTCAACCTCCAACAACAAGTTACTGTATAGTTCAAAACCAACCATTTGGTATTATCTGCTTGCATTATTCTTCCCGACAATGTTTTTTCTTGTTGACGACTCCAAACAAATAGTTTTTGAAAAATGGGAACCCTCTATCAAGACATATGTGATAAACATCTTTGGCTTTTTAATATTTTGGGGTGTTCCAATTTTAATGTTGACACTAAGACGAGAGGTAAGAATATATGCTGACAAACTTGAACTCTATAAGCCGACTTTTAATTTACTTAAGACCTATAACTTTGCCGACCTAGAAATGTGGAGAGTGAGTGACATCTATGTTTACAGAGCGGGTAGACAAATTAATCTGACAATGAAGTTTAGAGGTAAGAAGATAACACTTAATAAAATTGAATTAGGCGCATATGACAAGCTTGTCAGTATATTAGAGACTAAATACTCTGACAAGAAAAAAACATAAAACAAACCAGCCGCTAACAAAGCGTTTGCAATAGCGGGGGTGACGTGCTTCGCAGACAATTTTGTAGTTAATGAAAGTGTAGTGCTTCGTATTAAATTTGGTGCTAAAAACCCCCGCCATCGCAAACCCTTGGAACGTTAGCGGCAACTTTTTTTCAAAATTTTTCCTTCTATAGAAACGCTTGTCTTTAATCCGACAGGACACGATTTTTCAAGACAGTTTCTAAGCCCTTACTTTGGACAGACCCCACCTTCTGAAAAAATTAAAACACCCCCCGCTCAAAAAAAATGGAATTTACTGCCACCCATGTTGCTCCCATTTTGTTTTACCTGCTCGTTAATTTTTTCAAACGATAGGCAAAACAAAAAGAGAGCAACTGCCGCGCTTTACGAATACAAACAGCCACAGCCCAAAAACAAGAAAGCCCCGCGCAATGCGCAGGGCTTTCTTGTTTCATTTCAGTTCATTTACGGTGTAACAATCTTCTTCAACTCATAATTCTTAGTCGAAGTAACCCCCGGAAGAATCACTATGTTATCTGTTTTCCGTTCATAGCCATCAAGAGTAACCTACAAAATGTATTTACCTGCTGATATGCTTCCAAAATCATAAAGCCCCAACGCATCCGTATTGGTTTCTCTTGCACTTGGCGAAAGACGGAGCAACACATTCTCCAACTTCACTCCTGTACCTTCCTCTGAAATCTCCCCTTTCAAACCCGCAGCCCCCGGGCTCGAAATAATTCCTTTCAGATAAACAAACGTAAACTCGTGTTGCAATTCAGGTGGAGCAGCCGCGCCTATATCTCCAAGCATCAACATCAGTTCATCAAAAACTCCATTGTTCGCCTCAATCTTCTCCCTTGTCTTTTCCGGGCTTTCAGCTTCTGCAATCGTAAACTCATCATACTTTGTATCAAAATCAGTTTTTGTAGAAGCATAGTCAGCGGGAAAAGTTGGCGGCATCGAAGTAAGAATTCCCAAATTGTTAGTGATGTAAGTATTACCCGACAACATCATTTGCTGCAAATCTTCCCAATTCGGATTATCGCGTGTTGCTGCTTCATAATAATCTTTACCTGCCGCTTCCAAATTCGGCTTAATTAATTCCTTGTTGTTTTGAAAAGCACGGGTAATATACCGCTCTAATAATTTCCAACTCAAAATAGCAGGGTCAGCAACTTGCTTCAAAATAATATGCGATGATTCCGGTAACAAATCCCGCGACTGAAAATCCGGTAAGTCCTCTGCCGCTTTTATGCTTGCAATTTTACCATCAATATATAGAATAGTATAATCAGGATAAACAATAACAACATCTGCTTGCTTGTTCTTGACCATCTTCCATCCTAATCTGCAAATTGCATACAACTCTGTTTGAGTGCAGTTATACTTTGCCTTAATTTCGTTTGCCATTGGTTTTTGTTTTTAGTGTTTATGAATTGGTGTTTAAAAATTCGCTTTGCGGGACATTTAGTGCTTCTGCTATTCTGTCAATATAGTCAAGCGTTAGGTTCACATCTCCGTTTTCAATATTCCACACATACTGCCTGTCGGCTTTTATTAAATCTGCCAATTGCTGTAAGGTCATATTGTTTTGTTTGCGCAAAACTTTTATTCGCTTGCCAACAACCTCCCTTCCCGTATATGTAAAAGAACTACGCAAATGAGAAGGTTTTGAATGAGTTTATTGTAAATTCAATATCACTACAAAAAGACCCCCCCCCCGTTTTTATCGGAGGGCTTTGTGTAGCAGCTGTTGATTTCCTTATTTTAAATGGTTGCATTCATTGCTTCTTATATTTTTCAAGCGCAAAGGTTACATCCACCTTTATTACTTCGGCAATATTCATAATTACCGCCCTTGGTATTTTTATTCCATGCTCAACTAATTTAACCTCAAAAGCAGCAGTAGCATTAACCGGAACTCCGTTGCGGATAGTTAGCTTTCCTTTTATTTCCCGTGGTATTTTAACTCCATGCATAGCTAAAGTGCCGGTAAGCGTAATATCGTAAACCCCATCTTTCGTAAAATCTATGCTCTCCGCTATTACCATATCCAAAATGGCATCAGGAAATTTATCGCTCTCCATGTAGTTCTCATTAAAATGTTCTTGCATCAGTTTGTCTTTAAACACAAAACTTGCTTGCTTAATTTTAGCATATACCTTTTTTGTTTGTGTGTTAATTACACACACAGCAGTAGTGGAAGTCGCTTCAATGTCTTCAAGAGGACTGGAAGAAAAAAAATGAATTTTGCCTGTAGTGCAAACGTAAGTATTGGCATATTTATCCTGTGCGGAAACAAATTGCATTGTAAAAAGAAAAACGAGAAGGAATAGTAACTGTTTCATTGTAAATCATTTTTCTAAATTTATTGCACTACAAACTTTCCCGAAATTTTTC
>JBKJJB010000062.1:0-3418 GCA_046598235.1 Chitinophagales bacterium | reverse complement strand
CGTAACCTGGACTCCTTTTCCGACTCCACCAATTCTCTCTCCCCATCTTTTCAAATTCATATTTAACAGAAAAAAGGACAAAGCGAGCTTTGCTGTGAAATACTTTAAGCTGCAAATCGTTCTTTTAATGCCAATACAAGTAATCTTCACGCCATTGCCATAATCGCAATTAGTGTGAGATAAAATGGCAAGAAAAATTTGATACGGTCTATAAAAATATTTCCCCTTCTGTTTATACTCTTGTTCGCAAAAGAGGTAAGCGCCACACATCCGTTTTCTGCCGATTCTTCTAATGGAATTCTCGTTACAGAAACGAAATCAATTTTTCAGGGAATTGATTACGAGAAAAAGCGCATCGCTTTTCGCTATAAAACTGCCGACCATAATTTTTTTAATCTGGTTGACAGTGTTTCTGAATTTATATCAAGGCAGGATGTTTCACCTGTCAGTAAGAACAGCTATCTCAAGCGGCTTCATGGCTTTCTTAAAAATATTCATCGCTCTTACTCTGATAGTTATTTTAAATCAGGAACGTATTCAGCATTATTGAATTATTATCCCATGCTGATTGAATGGGATATGAATGATGAGTTGTTCCGAAACATAAAACGCTTTTCATCCTTTTCTATCAAAGCGGTACGCCTGATTCCTAATGATACCATTGCGGAAGATTTTTTGTTTGACTACCTTAGTGATTATCCAGATGATATTTTTCGATATGCCGAAGAATTTGATGATAGAAAATTTGCTCTTCCGCTGCTGGAAAAAGCTGTGAAACTTGCTCCTGAATCTGCTAAACGATATTACACCACTGCCAATAAGGTCAATATCATACTGAGCAAAAGCAATGACTTGTTGGTGAAAAAATCGTACGAAATTTTCAATCGCTTTGGTGCTAAGTCAAATGCTTATCTGTTATTAGACGGTATTCTCAGTAATGCAATGAGTATTGAAGCTGCGGATTCTATCAGCCGTAATCCTTATGGAATGTTCCATTTGCTGATGGAGTTGGATGCCTCGGGAGAATCGCACTCAACCTATTCTTCGTATCGCTTTATCAGTAACTATTGTGTTGATGTGATAAGAAAAATAAATAACGACAACTTGGACCTTGCTTCCCGTCAAAATATTTTTGATCGCTACACACCCGAAGAATTATTTGCGTTGATGTGTTATGGACATAAAGAATCTACAGCAGAAGTTTTTATACAACTTCTAAAAACGGTGAATAAAAAAACGAATGATTTACCTTTAAACAATGCTACGATTGCTGGATTATATAAGGAACGACTAAAAGAACTGGTACTTTACTGCGATAAAAACAAAATTTTGTCGGAGTTACTGAACTTGGTAGATGATGAAAGGAAAAATTGTTTGCTGGCATTAACTGCCGAGAGAAAAAGGGAAGTTCTTGTTCCTGATTTTAAAACATTTGCAAAGGAAAAACCGATTGCACATACTGAAGTCGGCAACAAATCTTCAAGCAATGTTTTAAAGCAGCCTTCGGCTGCCTCTGTTAACGAACCTCCGATTCCTAATAAAACTATCGAAACAAAGTCATCGCTTGTTGCCGATAAAAACCTTATAGCATCCACCGAGAATTCGCTTGTAATTGCTTCGAAGAAAGCAGACTACGTGCCGGCTCCATTGCCGGAGGTAATTCAATCAGTCAAAATTACTTTGAATGAAAATGCACGGACTGTTTTATCTATGAAGAAAAATATTCTTCAAACCATTCAGCATATTCCTTCCTTCATTAAACAAGATAGTGCCGAACAGTTATTAATCTACGCTGCACAAAAAGAACCTGACGAACTATTCAAAAAAATTGATGATTTCAAGAATAACCGGTTCAGCAAAAATATTCTTGAGCAATGCGCGATTAATGCGCCTGTTTCTGTAAAGAGGTACTTGTACAATTCTTCTCAGCCCGTAAATTATATACTTCAATACAGCACGAATCCGGTAGTGAAAAAACTTTTTGAAATCAATCCGCAAATTGGTTATAGAAGTAAGCCGCTTTTATTACTGGATGATATTGTAAAAGGCAAATTGTCAGTTAACGATGCTATTGCAATTAGTAGCGACCCTGATAAATTATTCAGTGCTATGGTAAAAACTATTTCGCGGCACGAATATATTGGCAAATACAGTATTGACCATGAAATGCGCGATTACAGTCTAAAATTTATTCGCGAGATTAATGACAAAATTGCAACTGGTGAAGCACATCCATTCTATACGGCTGAAAATTTCAAGTCGCAAGATTTATATTTTGTGATGCTTTATGGAAGAGATGAAGTATTTACTTCCACGTTTAACGGCTTGTTCAGCCGATTCATTCAGAAACTCCCCGATAATAATGGCGATGCTTTTCTGCAATCTGTAAGCCACAATCAGTTCCGCGATTTTCTTTCGCTTTGCTCTAATTTTGGAAAGATGGAAGAGTTCCTTGGTAAGTTCTCCGCAGATGCAAAACAGCAACTTCTAATTTCATACATCTCCAATCTAGAAACTGAACAAGATGACCTTTCAACTATTGTTTTGGTTGCCGAAGCAATTTCTAATCTTAAAGACAATCAATTGCTTTCGCTTTTACAAGCTAACATAAAGAAGGAATATGACCGGGTGAAAAAAGCAGACAATCCAATTGGAGTTTCGATTTATGGAATTCTATCCAGCATGATTTCGAGTAACGCAAAAGTTGAAATACCTTGGTACAAAACGGTTGCTGAACAGTTCAGAATTTCTCCTGTTGGTTTGCTTGCTTCTACTTCTCTGTTTGATGAAAAGAAAGTTTGTATTCAGCAAATGTATTTCTACAATGACGATGACGGGCGCAGTTCATTCATCAATTTTATAAATACATATAAGGGTCAATCGGCATGGAATATAGAAGACCGAAAAAGTTATGTGCGAATTTATTCTACCGATGGCATGCGAGTGGAAGTTCTTGCCAATAAACCTGAATTTGAAGAGAGTGGCATTGCCGCAATAGGAGAGTATTTGACAAAAAATAAAATGACACCTACCGTAATTATTCACCGCGGGCATAGTTATCATACGGAATCAACGCTTGAAAAAATTCCTGCATCAGCTAAACTCGTTTTTGTAGGTTCATGTGGAGGGTTCTATAAAGTTTCTATTGCATTGGAAAGCGCTCCTGAAGCACATATTATTTCTACAAAACAGGTTGGTACAAAAACTATTAACGATGCTATGCTGCTGGCATTGAATGAAAATATTCGTGCCGGAAAGGATATTATTTGGAATGACTTTTGGGAAAAAATGCGGATAAAACTTGGAAGCAATCAATACTTCAGCGACTATATTCCTCCCAACAAAAATCTTGAAGCTGTGTTCATCAGAGCATATTATAAACTGCTTGGAGTATAAAATGATTCAATGCCTGCATAGA
>JBKJJB010000242.1:0-2611 GCA_046598235.1 Chitinophagales bacterium | reverse complement strand
GTTTCTTTCGGATAATAAAACAACATTGTTGCTTGTAACGCACGACCGCTTCTTCCTCGACAACATTTGCAACGAGATAATTGAAATAGATAATGAGCAGCTTTATCTTCATCGGGGCGACTTCAGTAATTATCTGCTTCGCAAAATAGAACGCGATGAAAGTGAATCGGCTTCGTTGGATAAGGCAAAGAATTTATATCGAAAAGAATTAGAGTGGATGCGAAAGCAGCCAAAAGCACGCACTGTGAAATCAAAATCGCGTCAGGATGCTTTTTATGAAGTAGAAGGGAAAGCCTCCGTCCGCAAACCGGATGATAAACTGCAACTGCAAGTAAAGATGACGCGCATTGGCGGTAAAATTCTTGAGCTAAAAAAAGTTTACAAATCGTTTGGCGAAAAGAAAATCATGAACGGGTTCGATTACACTTTCAAGCACCGCGAGCGAATAGGTATTATCGGTAAGAACGGAGTAGGTAAATCTACCTTCCTCAATATCATCATGGGATTGGAGAAAGCCGATTCAGGAAAAATAAATACGGGTGAAACGGTGGTGTATGGTTACTTCCACCAACAGGGTTTGCAAATAAAAGACGATAAACGTGTAATTGAATTTGTAAAAGACATTGCCGAACACTTTCCGCTTGCTGACGGCACAAAAGTTTCTGCGGGGCAGTTTCTTCAATTGTTTCAGTTTACTCCCGACCAACAATACACTTACATTTCGAAACTTAGTGGAGGAGAAAAGAAACGCCTTCAACTTCTTTCCATTCTTTTTGGCAATCCTAACTTCCTCATCCTAGATGAGCCGACTAATGATTTGGATTTAGTAACACTTGCAGTGCTGGAAGATTTTCTTGAGCAATATCAGGGCTGCGTGATTATCGTTTCACACGATCGCTACTTTATGGATAAGCTCGTTGACCACTTGTTTGTGTTTGAAGGCGATGGTGTGGTGAATGATTTCCCTGGTAACTATACCGAATGGAGAACAGATGAAGTGCGCAAGAAAAAAAATCAGGAGCCGCGCATAAAAAATAATGAGCTTACCAAAAGTGATAAGACACCAGACATTAGACATCAGACATTAGAAAATACAGTTCAACCTACAACTAAAAAGAAATTAACCTTCAAGGAAAAATCGGAGTTTGAAAAACTTCAAAAAGAAATTCCTGAATTGGAGAAAGAGAAAGAAGAGTTGAACGAAAAACTTCTTTCGGGTAATGCTCCTTATGACGAACTCAACAAAATGATTGAGCGCATAGGCGAGGTAAGCAAACAACTCGAAGAAAAAGAATTGCGCTGGCTCGAACTGAGTGAATACGCACAATAGAAAAAGCCACGAATTTCACGAATTACCACTAAGAGGAGTCAATAATTAGGGTTAAATCGTGAAATTCGTGGCTGAATTCGAACTCTATTTTTATTACTTTCTATCTTTAATTGCTACAAACGGTCTTAATGCAGGACCTGTGTATATCTGACGCGGGCGACCGATGTCTTCGTTCTTTCCGCGCATTTCTTTCCACTGCGAAATCCAACCAGGTAAACGACCTAACGCAAACAAAACAGTAAACATGGGTGTAGGGAATCCGAGGGCTTTATAAATTAAACCGGAGTAGAAATCTACATTCGGATATAATTTTCTTTCTACAAAATAAGGATCGGTCAATGCAGCTTCTTCTAATTCTTTTGCAATATCAAGCAAGGGATCGCTTACGTTTAGTTTTTTCAGCACATCGTCACATGCTTTCTTGATGATAATAGCACGCGGGTCAAAGTTTTTGTAAACGCGGTGACCGAATCCAAAAAGCAAACGCTTTTTATCTTTTGCTTCTGCTACTACTTTCTTTACATCGCCTTTATCAATATCGCGAATGTGTTCAAGCATTTCAAGCACTTCCTGGTTAGCACCTCCGTGACGAGGACCCCACAATGCTGCAACGCCCGCACCAATTGAAGCATACAGGTTGGCATGTGATGAACCAACAATACGAACCGTTGCTGTAGAGCAGTTCTGTTCATGGTCGGCATGAAGAATCAAAAGTTTGTTCATGGCATCTACTACCACCGGGTCGGGCATGTAATCATCTGTTACATTGCCGAAAGTCATACGAAGAAAATTGGTAACGTAATCGTATTTGTTCTGCGGGTAAACCAGCGGATGTCCTTTGCCTTTCTTCTGAATCATAGCACAGATAGTAGGCATCTTAGCCAGCAAACGTACGATAGTAAGATTAACCTGCTCAGGACTTTTATTCGGATTTAATGAATCGGGATAGAAAGAAGAAAGCCCCGAGATAAGCGTCATCAACTGCCCCATTGGATGTGAGCCGGAAGGAAACACTTCGAAAACTTTCATCAGGTTTTCATGAACGAGCGTGTGTTGTGTAAGTTCATTTTCAAATTCCTTCAAGGCAGTGGCAGTTGGCAGTTCGCCATACAACAACAAGTGCATTACTTCTGTAAAACTCGATTTAGCAGCAAGGTCTTCAATGCTGTATCCGCGATAACGAAGAATTCCTTTTTCGCCATCCAGAAAAGTAATACCGCTTAAAGTGCAGCCCGTGTTCTTATATCCTTCATCGAAAGTTACATAACCGCTTTGCGCGCG
>JBKJJB010000135.1:0-11882 GCA_046598235.1 Chitinophagales bacterium | reverse complement strand
TGACTCCTACCGCTTTACTCACGATGAAAAACTGGTAGGCAAAAAATTGGTGGAAGCAAAATACGATGAAGGGGTAGTAAATTTTGCCAAACTGCTGGAGATGGTAGCGCAAGTGGCTCCCGATTTACGTGTGCGTTTCTCCACTTCACATCCTAAAGATATGACCGATGATGTACTGCATGTGATGGCTAAGTATCACAACATCTGCAAGTATATCCATCTCCCAGTTCAATCGGGCAGTTCGAGAGTGCTGGAAATGATGAACCGAACCTACGACCGCGAATGGTATTTAAACCGTATTGAAGCCATAAGAACTATTGTTCCCGAAGCAGCTATCTCTACTGATATTATTTCAGGCTATTGTTCCGAAACTGAAGAAGAACATAAAGATACTTTGAGTTTAATGCAGCACGTGAAATATGAAATGGCTTACATGTTTGCATACAACGAGCGCCCCGGCACTGTAGCAGCAAAAAAATATGCCGATGATATTCCCGAAGAAATAAAAAAGAGAAGATTGCAGGAGATAGTTGACCTTCATCGTATTCATTCATTGGAAAGAAATAAAGAAGACATTGGTAAAACCTTTGAAGTATTAGTAGAAGGAACTTCTGCCCGTAACGAAGAAGATGTTTACGGCAGAAACACACAGAATAAAGTAATAGTGTTTAATAGAAAAGATTTTAAACCCGGTGATTATGTTACTGTAAAGGTTATTCGTTGCACAAGCGGAACGTTGATTGGAACTTTATGAAAGAAAAAAGAGAAGCAACTCTTACTGTAACTGAAAATGAAATTGAGTTTCATAATTTGAGTAATCCTAAAGTGGTGAATGATTTCATTGAAGCAATAAATGGCGGTCAAAGAAAATTCACAAAGAGCTACATTCTAAATTTTAAAAAAGTAAAATCAGCATACCCCAATGTTTGCACACCTCTGTCTGGCATTATTGAAACTTTAATAGGTCAGGGGATTGAATTTGAATTCTATTATGTTCCTCCGTTTTTAAAAGCCATCAATGTTTCCAGCCCGCTTATGGTAGGAAGCAATAAGGATATTCTTGCGAAAAGTGTATTGAACAAAATTTGGAAATTCGAAAACGCAGAAGAAAGTTACTTGTTGATTGATGCATTTGTCAGTGAGCTATCTAAAGTTATCATCTGTAAAAAAGGAGTGTTAGAAAGCTTTGAGTGGTGTTTAAACGAAGTTACTGATAATGTGCTTCAACATTCACAAAAGAACTTTGGCTATGTTATGGGGCAGGTTCATAAAACCACAAAGCATATTGCCATTTGTGTTTATGACAGTGGTCAAGGAATTTATAACTCTCTGTCACAATCAAAATACAAACCCAAAACACCTGCTGACGCATTAAAACTTTGCATACAAGAGGGGGTGACATGTGATAAAGAAATAGGACAAGGAAATGGTTTGTGGGGTTTATTTCAAATTGTGGTGGAGAATTCAGGATTACTAAGCATAACTTCTAATTCTGCATCGTATCAATTATACGAAAGCAAACCTAAAGTATTCACGTCACTTCCTGTACTGGCTATTGAAAATGGAACCATAGTAGATTTTCAAGTTGATTATGAAAAAGAAATATCCATCTCAAAAGCAATGGGTGGCTACGAGCCGGTTAATTTGAAAATTGAAAACTTAGAAGATGAGCGTGGGGCTATTCATTTTAATCTAAAAGAACAAAAAACAGGAAGTGGCTCTCGTCAATCAGGTGCAAAAATGAGAACAGAACTTATCAATATTTACAATCAAAGCAAAAAGCAGATTGTAATTGATTTTGATGGAGTGCATATTGTCTCTTCTTCTTTTGCCGATGAATTAATTGGGAAATTAGTTACTGTTTATGGGTTCTTCGGTTTCAATAACATTTTTAAAATGAAAAACATGAACACCGATATTCAAACTATTGTTCAGCGTTCAGTAGCTCAACGAATGAACGAAAGTTTTAACGGTGGAAAATAGGATATGGAAATTCAATCAATCAAAAATCGTTTCGGAATAATAGGAAATTCGCCTGCGCTCAATCATGCTATTAGTATTGCAGAAAGAGTAGCAAGCACCAGTCTTACAGTTCTTATTAGCGGAGAAAGCGGTGTGGGTAAAGAAGTATTCTCACATATCATTCATCAAATTGGAACACGTAAACACAATCCGTTTATAGCAGTAAACTGCGGGGCAATTCCTGAGGGGACTATTGACTCGGAATTATTTGGGCATGAGAAAGGTTCTTTCACCGGTGCTCACGATGCCCGCAAAGGATATTTCGAAACCGTAAATGGTGGAACTATCTTCTTAGATGAAATAGGAGAATTACCTCTTGGAACTCAAGCAAGATTGCTACGCGTGTTAGAATCGGGCGAATACATTCGTGTAGGTTCCAGTAAAGTTGTAAAAACGGATGTGCGCTTAATTGCGGCTAGCAATGTGAATTTACAGGAAGCAGTTAGAGCAGGTAAGTTCCGCGAAGATTTGTATTACCGGCTTTCTACCGTTCCTATTTACATTCCGCCATTGAGAGAAAGAGGTGAGGATATATATCTTCTTTTCCGCAAATTCTCGTCTGACTTTTCTGAGAAGAATAAAATACCTCCTGTAAAGCTAGCTGATGACGCAAGAGAACTTATTTTAAAATATCCTTGGCCCGGCAATGTTCGCCAATTAAAGAATGTGGCGGAACAGGTTTCTATTCTTGCTGTAGAAAAAGAAGTAACAGCAACAGAATTGGTGAAAATAGTTCCTGATATAACTGCCAGTCGTTTGCCTGCATTAGCCGAAGCGCGTTATGAAAGCGGTGGAAGTAATTTTACAGAGAGAGAAATTCTATACAAACTCATCTTTGATGTAAAGAATGATTTAAACGATTTAAAACAATTTGTTTACGATATTACTAAGCATCAGGTAAACGGAACGCCTATTTCATCAGGCAGTTTTGAAATTCCGCATACTACTAACACAGAGAAACCTTTTATCATCACTACGCAGGGTTCACAACAACCAATCGTAATTCAGGATAAAAAAAGTTTTGATGATTCGGAAACGATTGAAGAATCACTTTCGATTATTGATAAGGAAAAAGAGCTTATTCTCAAAGCATTGAAGAAACATAGAAACAGACGAAAAGAAGCCGCTAACGATTTGGGAATATCAGAAAGAACACTTTACAGAAAGATTAAGGAATACGGAATTGAAGTTTAATTGCATGAACAGAATCCTCTTTTTGCTTTTTGCTATTTGCCCATTACTCTTTGCTTGCAGTTCCTGCAAAGTGTATTCTTTTAGCGGAGCAAATATTCCTGCTGATATTAATTCTTTTTCGGTTGAGCTTTTTCAGAACCGTGCTAATAATGGTCCTTCCTCTTTGCCACAAACTTTTACCGATAAACTAAAACTGAAATTTCAGACAGAAGCAAACTTAAAGCAGGCGGCTTACGATGGCGACCTTCAATTTAAAGGTTCTATTACAAGCTATGGCATCACGAGTGATGCTGCCGTTGGAAGCACTACCAGTGCGCTTTTGCGCCTCACCATCACTGTTCAGGTTGACTTTAAAAATACCAAAAACGAAAAAGATAAGTGGAGCGAATCGTTTTCGCGCTATGTTCAGATTCCATCAAGTGAAGACATTTCAAGCGTAGAAGATCGTTTGATTAACGAAATCAATACTTTATTGGTAGATGATATTTTTCAAAAAGCATTGGTGAAGTGGTAACCATCGATAGGCCCAAATCAAGAATTCGTATATAAGTTTACAGTGTGTTGGAAAGTGTAACAAAAGAAAATTTTAATCAGTTGCTCGGCAAATTCTCTACCAATGAGTTAGAGAACCTGTTGGATAAATTTCCCTATTTCCAGCAAGCACATGTGCTGCTTGCCAAAAAATATCAGCAACATAACAATCCTAAGTTTGATGAGCAATTACAGTTAGCTGTATTGTATTCTCAGGACCGAGAGTGGCTGGCATCCATCTTTGATGAGGAAAATATTATTGAAGAAGTTAAACAAAGTAAAGAGGCGTTAAAGGAGATAGCTGAAATAAAAGTTGTTTCCGTTGAACCGGAAATAATAATTGTAGCAGAGGAAGAACCCACAGAAGCATTTGAAATTGAAGTACAACCTCAGATAGTTGCCGCAGAAACCACAGAGGAAAAGATAGTTCAGCCGGATGAATCAATTTTAATTGTGCAAACAGAGGATGAGAAAAAGGAAACTTTTACAATTACCGAGCCGCATACATTCGATGAATGGCTAAGTGCTTTTGCTACATCAGAAACTATAAAGATTGAGTTGCCTCAGAAACAAATTTCTCCTGAACCTGAAGAAGAGGATAAAGAACTGGAACAACTTATTGTATCCAATCTGCCTATGAAGGAAATGATTGAAGAGGAAACCCAGTATTCGAAAGGACTGGAAACCTTTATTGAGGAGCAGAAACAGAAACACAAACCACAGGAAGCAAGAACATCAACCCATGAAACGGAGATGGCTGCTGAGTTAATTACCGAAACAATGGCTAAGATATATGAGATGCAAAAGAAGTATACAAAAGCCATTCATGCCTACGAAATACTTGCATTGAAATATCCCGAAAAAAATGATTTCTTTGCCGCCCGAATTAATTATCTGAAAAACATTATTTAAATCATGTATTCATTCATTACCATCCTTGTTATTATTGTTTGTGTGCTTTTGGGAGCAATTGTTTTAATCCAGAATCCGAAAGGTGGCGGCTTAAATGCTTCTATGGGAGGAGTTGGTCAACAACTGCTTGGCGCCCGCAGATCAACCGATATTGTAGAAAAACTTACATGGGGTTTTGCCGTAACTCTTATGGTATTGTGTCTTTCAACTGCTTTCTTTGTTAACAAAGGCGGTTCAACTAAAAAAGATGTACTTCCTAAGTCAGAGATTGAGACTACACAGATGAATACAGGTTTTAAAGGAACAGTGCCTCCCGCTAATACGCCTGCACAACCTCAAGGTCAACCACAACCTGCTAAACCGTAATTTCTTATATAGAATTTTTTTTCAAAAAGAAAGCTTGTTTCGTACAGAAACAGGCTTTCTTTTTGGGTTATAGTTCTTGCTACTACAACTTAACAATCCGCGAAGCCGAATTGCCTATGCGCAATATGTAAACGCCTTTGGTAAGGTGCGATGTATTAATCTTAGTTTGTTCGTTGCGGCTTTCAGCTTTATAAATCACTTTGCCGTTTATATCTGTAATTTCTATGTTGTCTTTGTGCTGAACGTTCACTATTAACTCATCGGCAACCGGATTAGGGAAAATCTGAAACAGTGCTTCACTGCTTCCCTTTTCAACAAGTGTGGTAATACACACCATTGCTGAATCAAAATAGAGTACATCATCCAATACCAGCGTTGGTCTTGCATCGGGCTGTTGCGGATGAAAACAAACATTGTGCATTTGTATTGAATCAACGTGGCGCATGTATAATCCGGCAGCCGGCAATGTATCGCCAAAGATGTTTGCCTCGGGTCCGCCACCTATATTCTCAGGAACTACAAAGCCGTTATACACGGCTGCTTGTCCTCCAGGAAAAGTAATATCAATATCGCTCAGCCGGATATTTTTTGTGTAGTAGTTAGGGATACCTGTAATAGAACTGGTAATGTTAGTAGTTGCAGTTGCAGTAATATTTCGCAACTCCACATTGCGCACAAAACCAACTCCGGGAGCAGGTGCAGAAGGGGTGTATTTCCGTCCGCGATTTCCGAGCCGTATCAATAAAGGAGTTTTTATTCCCGTCATTGTTACGTTCTCTATCAGTACATTCTCTAAGCTTCCACCATCCACTGCCGAAAGATTAATACCACACTTAGCAGGATTGTTTGGGAAAGGACCCAAAGTGCTTATCTGCACAGTGATATTATTTATATGTATGTTTTTGTATGCCCCATGAGTTTCAGTTCCCATTTTAATGGCGCGCGAATAAGTAGCTACCGTGCAATTAGTGATAGATACATTTTCGCAACCAATGGGCGAAGTGGTCTTTAATACCAAAGCATCATCGTTACAATCAGCAAAACAACTGTCTATTATCACATTACGGCAACCGTCTATTCCAAAGCCATCTCCGTTCCCCAGATTCTGATTTACCAAATAAACATTTTTAATGACTACTGTGTCACAATCAAGGTTGTGCATCATCCAAAAACCTGAATGACGAAGGGTAATGCCTTCATAACGCACATTGGTGCAAGAGATAAATCGGAAACCATAAGGCTTATTGTCAGAATCGAAGTAAAAAGAAAGCGACTGACCATTGCCATGAAAAGTTCCTTTACCGATAATGCCAATGTTGTGTTGCCCTTCGGCATAAAACACGGAACGCTGCGGATAGTTATCGGTATAACTGCGGATAAGAGGAATAACATCGGGATAATCGGAAGTGGAAGAGGAACCTGTGATGGTGCCGCCCGAATCAATCTGAATAGTAACGTTACTTTTAAGAAACACTGTAGCGGTTAGGAAATTTCCTGCGGGAACTAATACAATTCCTCCGCCAGCATTATTGCATGAATCAACTGCCGCCTGAATAGCTTGTGTGTTCATAGTGCTGCCGTTTCCCACAGCACCATAATTTGTGATATTAAAAACCTGCGCGTTAGAAAAAAAGAAAGAAAAAATAACTACTGCTGAAAAAACAGTTTTCATATTTCTTACTGAAAGATAACCACCCTTGATAAGTTTTCATCTCCCGCAACCAATTGCAGAGTATAAACGCCCGTTGAAAGTTTCAGTTGCGTAGCATCAATGTCCAACGATTGATTTCCTGTAGGAAGGTTTCCTTCAAACACTTCTATCAATTTCCCGGTGGCATCCATCAAACGCAGTTTAATGTTTTCATTCTTCTTTAACTCAAACGAAACAGTAGTTGTATTGCTAAAAGGATTTGGAGCAACTTTTAATTGAGCAACCACACTGTTGCTTATTTCTTTTACGCCAACAGGTGCACCAAAAACTTTGTAAATAGTAAAGTGGTCGCGGATGTTTCCTGCCATATCGAGATGGCGACCGTCCAAACGGTTGCTGTCAATATCAAGAATGAGAGAGCCGCAACAAGTATCGCAACCATATTCGGCATACATGTAAGGATGATTAAATCCGGGTGCATCATCTGTGCTTCCTGAGTTTCCCTGTACTACATACACCGTTCCTTCATTGGCATTAGGTCCTTGTGTATATTTTACATACGCTTGTCCTTGAGCATCTACACCACTCGTATTTTGAAGAATATTAAATGGTGTAATATCTGCCGCATCGCCATACGCTCCTTTTACCATGTAACTTCTTTCATACACATGACTGTGACCGCACAACACTAAATCTACTCCGTATTGTTCCCATATTTCGGCAAAGTTCTCGCGCATCGCTTTCATAAACACTTCCCAAAAAGATCCTGAATCATGCGAACCATCGGTATAAGGCGGCTGGTGAAAATAAACGACAACCCACGGTTTTGTATTAGCCGTTAAATCCTGATGAAGCCACTGTGTCATAGGCGAAGAAGTAAACCCGCCAAACAGATTCACACCTGTCCAGTCGTTACTGCTGCTAAACAAATTACCCAACTCGGAATTGAGCGAAATAAAATGCACATTGCGGTAATCGTATGAATAAAATAATTCATGTCCGGTAGCAACTCCTCCTGCTTCGGCATTTTTGTAAACATCTACAAAATCTAAATAAGGACCCGTTTGACTTAAAGGAGCCACCGGACTTTGCACAGGTGAAATACTATTATAATCATGATTGCCCGGTGCAGGAAGAAAAGGCAAATTTTTCATCAACTTCTGATAACCATATACTGAATCAAACACTTTTGTAAGATACTCTTGCTCGGTGCCGTCATTGTATACATTATCGCCTAACCATAACCACAAATTAGTTTCTACCGAATCGAAACCCTGATATGAATCGCGGACGCGCGCCTGCTTGTCGTTTCCTTTTCCGAAATCACCTATTGCCCATGCGCGAACATGACCACTGCTACCCGCCACAGGGAAGGTGCGAAAACTATGCGAACTGTCACCTCCTTCGGCAAAAGTGTTGTCGTTATAAATAGCATAGAAATACTTAGTGTAAGCAGAAAGCCCTGTAAGTTCAACAACATGTTTTGTAGTTGAAGTAGCAACTGTAGCAGTTTGAGTAAGGTTAGCAGGGTCGGTGCCATACATTACTTTAGAAGTTGCTGCCACATCGCTGCGCCATAGTATTTTTATACCCGATGGCGTAGGGCTTTGCAGATACGGACCTACCGTAACTACCGGTTGTGAAACAACAGAAGAAAAAAGAGCGCAAACACTCAACAATAGAAGCAAATATTTTCTCATAGAATCAATTTTTATTTTTTGGCAAAGCAATGTAAATAGTTTTTTCTTTATGTAAAACAGACGTGAGGAAATTGTTAACTATACCTCTTACATAATTCAATTTACTGGATTAGGCGCATAAATACAAATACTTTCCTGACGGATGATTACGCAGATAAATACATTGATTTTTGGATTTTATCACTGAAATCTATGGCTGTTATCTGTGTAATCATCAACGGTTTGTATGAATTTCCTTAGGCTGACCAATGAAATACAAGATTCCTCACTTCGCAAAACCTCCGTTCGGAATGACAGTCCCTTTTAAAAACTGTTACAGTGTTAAATCCAAACAGCTTCTCAGCTTTTCTAAAAATAAAAATGCCTCCGATTACTCGAAGGCATTTTATTTTCATGGTAATAAAGCGAATTATTTACTGATAGTGAATTTGCTTCTTGAAATTACTACATTGCTTTCGTCTGCAATTTGCAATCCGTAAACTCCGTTGGCAAGTTCTGCGGTTTGAACAGCATTATTGTTCTTAGTTAAGAAAGAAGTAAGTACCAACTTACCGGTTACATCAAATACACGAAGTGTTGTTCTGCCTCTGTTTTCAAACTGCACATTTATTACATCTGAAGCAGGCACCGGGTAAACAGACACTGCAATTTGATTTGCATCATTGATACCTAAACTATTAAACACATATACTCTTACACGTGCAGTGCTCGATGTGTTACCATCGCTAAGAGAATAAGTGAAACTATCAACTCCTACATAATTGGTTGCCGGAGTATATTGAACCACACCCGATCCTACTACAGTAGTAGTGCCAAATGAAGGTTGAACGCTAACTGAAACACTTAGGCTTGGGGTAGAATCATCGCAATCTTCATCGTTTGCTTTTACATCAATGTTCTTAGCCGTATTTTTAGAGGTAGAATCTAAATCAGGACGGGCAATAGGAGGAAAATTGATGCTGCCACCAGTTTCATAGTAAATGCTATCCACCAACATTACACTTCCGGGTATCAATCCTGAGCTTCCACCTAAAATAGTAGCTACATTCGGAACGCTTGACGCAAGCAATATCACCAACGTATCGGGCATGTCGCATGAACTGTAAACAAACGGAGCTTCAAAAGCCTGCCAGCCCGAAGTAGCAGCGGTACTCTTGAAAATAGCATCGGCAATTACGGTTGTTCCTTTTCTTAAGGTAGCCCATACTAAGCAAGTATCATTAGAGCCGGTGTTGGTATTAAAAACAGGCGTGTATTGGTAGTATCCTTTTATTTTTCCTAAACGCTGCGAGTACGGTTGCCCTGCACCTATTAAGGATACTGGCGAAATAACGCTGCCACCACCTACTAATGACTCCGCTGTAATAGGAAAATCGCCATTTACTACAAACCCGGGTATACTTAAATTAAGAGCAGGGAAATTGGGGATAACAGGCAGTTTAACTGTATCGGTAGTAAGGCGAACAGACGATGCTCCATGATAAGCCGTAGCAGACTGAGTAACAAAAGTTACTCCGCCAAGTGAATCTAAACCAGTAAGTGTGTTAGAAGAAGTCCAACTTACAGGATCCATGAAAGTAATAGTATCAGCAGGCAGGTTGCTTATTTCTCCTGCGCCTAAATAAAATGTATCCAGTTTCCATGTTTCGAAACTGTTATTAGGTATTTGTGCGCTCACATTATTAAAGGCGAGCAAGGTAAATAACGAAGCAATAAGTAAACTCTTTTTCATTTGATTTATTTGTTTGGTTTTTTTGAATGTGCTAATGTAGAAAAACAATGGAATTAAAAGGTAAATTGTGAAGCGTTAATAACAAATGTGTATCAATATTCCGCAGAAGGCTTTAGCCCCCTCACACCCATGTCTACAATGTATTCACCTTTGGTAGGTTCCCACCTGCCGTCATTCACTACTTCTACCCATTCAAAACTTTTGTTGGTAGAAAGAGAAACAGTAACCACCACATCTTTGGTTTCATTGCCGGTAATATGCAGCTTATCGCCTGTAAATGCGCCAGTAGCTAAACATGAACCCGCAGGAATTGGTGAAGTGGCAAATAAAGGATTAACCACCGTAGTAGCCCCCGCAGGTGCCTGCCCCGAAGTAAGAAGATTATAAGGATAACCGTAGAAGTTAGCCGAGTATTCAAAACCCCAATAACCCTGCAAGTGATTGCCGGCAGCAGTAATATTTTGGTTTTTTACCTTGTAATTATTGGCTACATAGGTATTGTAACCGATAAAGCTGGCTACAGTAGCGGTAGTGTCTTTTACGATATGAAAACCACTGATGGTAGTATCTATGTGTAGAGTAACATCATAGTTTTGATACGCTAATGAAACGCGCAGGTACTCATAATCTCCGGGTGTTACATCTTTCAGTGGCACCGAAAAAAACACCTCGCCATCTTTAGCAAAAGCAGATTGTGCAAAATCAATAGCTCTGCTTCCACCCAGTGTGGTTTCCGGTGCTATGTATAACACCCCATCGCCACCTAAAGTATCTAAAGGACCTTTTGCCAACTCAATATAGTGAGCGCTCATGGCATTAAAGATGGGGCTTTGTCCGGCATGTCCGACAGGAAGCGAAGTTGGCTGACCGAAATTATTTAAACGTTCTTGCGTAGGATCAAACTTAAATTTGAAGATAAGTTTAGGTTCAGAAGTTGTTTCCTTTTTGCATCCTGCAAATAGAGCCAAGCAAAGGATTATTACTGAAGCCGGTTTAATAAAGTTCATAGATTATGTTTTGAGACGAATATATAAAACTAAAAAACCCCTCCTACTTGTCGGAGAGGCTTTTCTAGTTTAACCCTTAAAAACTAAACTTGACTAACAAGACAATTCAAGTTTGAAAAGAGTTGCATGGGTTGTTGAAAATTATTTTTTGGCTGATGAACTAAGTTCCCGTATCATTGTTTTTAATTCTTCATTATTTCCTCAAAACTTAAATAATAAAACCATGTCATTACCGGTAGGTACCAAAGCACCCGATTTCAAACTATTCAATACTGAAAAAAAAGAAGTTTCTTTAAGCGATTTCGCAGGTAAAACGCTCATTATTCAATTCTTCCCTGCTGCTTTTACCGGGGTATGCACTGCTCAAATGTGTTCCAGCCGCGATGAACTTTCTTTCTATAACAATGTCAATGCTGCTGTTGTAGGTGTTTCTGTAGATATGCCTTTTGCTTTGGCAGTGTTTAAAAAAGAAAATGCTATCAACTTCGACCTCCTCTCCGATTTCAACAAAAAAATGATTCACGACTACGTAATGTATCACTGTAATTTTGCCTTTGGCATTAAAGGTGTTGCAAAACGCGGTGTGGTTGTTGTAGATAAAGATGGGGTAATTCAGTATGTGGAAGTAAGCCATACCCCTGGAGACCAGGTAAACTTTGCCGCTTTGAAAGAAGCAGTGGAGAAATTGAAGTAATATTTACACAATAACGAAGGATGTCATTTCGAACGAAGGTCTCCGTAGTGAGAAATCTTGTATTTCATTGATA
>JBKJJB010000009.1:0-5553 GCA_046598235.1 Chitinophagales bacterium | reverse complement strand
TTTACCATTAAGGTCATTACCATATTTCTTTAAAATTCCATCATAAAACTTCTCGGGCTGCAAACTATTTACCTGCATCACCGAATTAAGAATCTTAAAGTCGTAGTTATTTTCTTTAGCGGTATGGTAAAGTGCTTTCACATCTTTCGGAAAACAACTTCCTCCGTAGCCTACTCCTGCAAACAAAAATCTTTTACCAATACGCGAATCAGTTCCAATTCCTTTACGCACATTATCTACATCGGCACCCACCAACTCACAGAGATTAGCGATTTCGTTCATGAAAGAAATCTTTGTAGCAAGAAATGCGTTAGCAGCATACTTAGTTACCTCAGCACTTCTTTCATCCATGAATAGAATTGGATTTCCTTGACGCACAAATGGTTCGTACAACTCTTCCATTACTTTCTTCGCCTTGTCTGATTTTGTTCCCACAACCACTCTTTCGGGTTTCATGAAATCTTCTACCGCAACTCCTTCGCGTAAAAATTCAGGATTAGAAACCACGTCAAATTCAGTTTTAGATTTTTTCGAAATGATATCACGAACTGTATCAGCCGTTCCCACAGGTACAGTACTTTTATTTACAACTACTGTATATTGTTTAAGCAACTCGCCTAACTTATCGGCAACTCCATGAACATATTTCAAATCAGCACTACCGTCTTCACCGGGTGGAGTAGGCAGGGCAAGAAAAATAATTTTTGCCCCTTCAATTCCTTCGGCTAATGATGTGGTAAATTTTAAACGTCCTTGCTTTGTATTTCTATCAAACAACACATCTAAGTCTGGCTCGTAAATAGGAATGACTCCACTGCGCAATTGCTTTACCTTCTCTTCGTTTACATCTACACATACAACATCATTTCCTGTTTCGGCAAAACAAGTTCCTGTAACCAAACCAACATATCCTGTACCTACAACTGCAATTTTCATTCTCTCTTTTTATTTAACTATCTCTTTAAATGTATCTGCTATAAATGCTAATTCTTCAGTTTCAAATTCCGTGTGAATAGGCAACGACAGAACACTTTTACACAACTCTTCCGTTACAGGAAACATTCCTTCTGCATATCTTTCATCCCGATAAGCCTTTTGCAAATGCAATGGAATCGGATAATAAATCATAGATGTAATTCCTTTATCAGCTAACTTTTTTCTTACCTCATCGCGGTTTACATTCTTCAGTTTTAAAGTGTATTGATGAAACACATGAGTTGAGAAAGAAGCACGCACAGGAATTTGTGCATTCTTCAATCCTCTGAAAGCCGAATCATAGTAATCAGCAACCTTTCTTCTTCTTTCGGCATAATCATCCAGATATTTAAGTTTCACATTCAGAATAGCTGCCTGCAAAGTATCTAAGCGCGAGTTCACTCCTATTTCATCATGCACATACTGCACACTTTGTCCGTGATTAGCAATCATTCTAATTTTCTTCGCCAATTCATCATCGTTGGTATTCAGGGCACCACCATCACCATAGCAACCCAAATTCTTTGAAGGAAAAAAAGAAGTAGAGCCAACTGTTCCTATCGTTCCTGATTTCTTTTTGCGCGTATCGCTAAAAATATAATCAGCCCCAATTGCCTGAGCATTATCTTCTATTACATACAACTTGTATTTCTCGGCAATCTTCATAATGGCTTCCATATCGGCACATTGACCGAACAGGTGAACAGGAACAATAGCTTTTGTTTTAGGAGTAATAGCTTTTTCAATAGCTGCCGGGTCAATGGTAAACGTATCGGGGTTTACTTCAACCAATACCGGCTTAAGTTTAAGCAGTGCAATTACCTCGGCAGTTGCTACATAAGTAAAACTGGCAGTAATTACTTCATCGCCCGGCTGCAAACCAAGCGCCATCATGGCAATTTGCAAAGCATCTGTTCCGTTAGCGCAGCCGATAACGTGTTTTGCGCCAAGATAATTCGCTAAATCATTTTCGAACTCCTTTAGTTGTTTACCCTTAATAAATTGAGTGGATTCGAGGACTTCATCTATAGCGCTGTCAATCTCGATTTTTATCCTTTTATACTGCAACCCAAGATCAACCATCTTAATTTCCTTCACTGTTTTCATTTTATCTTCAAACGTTACTCTTCTTTTTAACTCGACTCACTTTACTTTTGAATAATTTAAAACCCACCCTTCGTGTTGAGCATTTCTTTTTTACCACATAGGAACATAGTAAACATAGTTGTTGCTTTGTGTTCTATGTTTCTATGTGGTTTGCTTTTATTTCATTTTCAGAGCGGGCTAAAATAATACTTTTGCATATACACCGTTTGGAAGCACCATGAAACTGAGATATATATCTTTCCTCTTATTTATACTGTGTTTTCTAAAAGAAAATACAATAGCGCAAAACGTGGAAGCCTCAGCACAAGGGAAAGCTGAAAAGAAAAAGAAAAAACAATTCGACCCGAGCAATGCGGTGTTGTTTGTTCCCAGTTACACGGCACAGTTTCCTTTCGGCAACATGGCTGACCGCTTCGGATTCAATTCTCTTTTCGGAATGCAGATTGCCTACAAGATGAAGAAGAACTGGATAATTGGCGTGGAGGGAGGCTTTCTGTTCGGCACTAAGGTTCGTGAATATTACATACTGGATAATATTTCCACCTCTACCGGACAGCTTGTGAGTCAGAATAACGACCTCATCACCATGCAACCGCAAGAGCAGGGATTTAATTTAAAGTTCAACGTAGGAAAAGTAATTCCGTTTAGTGAAAAGTATCCCGATGCCGGGTTACTGCTAATGACAGGTATTGGATTTTTAGAGCATAAGATTGCCCTCAACGTAAAAGCAAATTCGCTGCCACAATTAGATAAAATATACCGCAAGGGTTACGACCGTATGAGTAATGGACCCGTAATCTCTCAGTTTGTGGGAGGTATTTTTTTAGAGCGCAAAAGATTTGTAAGCTTTTACGGTGGTGTGCAGTTTGATGTTGGCTTTACACAAGGCAGGCGCAACTTCGATTTCTACTCTGCCGCACCGCTTAAAGATAAGCGCATAGATATGTTCCTCGGTATTAAAGTGGGCTGGGTGATACCTGTGTTTCTACAAACTAGTGAGAAAGAGTATTTTTATTATTGAGAGATTGGATGGATGGAATGGTGGATGGTTGGAGTGATGGGAAAAATGAAAATGCTTCTCACCACCTCACCAATAACATTTGCGAAATGAAAAGTTTCTGGCTGGTTATTTTAGTTGGGTATTATTTAAATACAGCAGGTCAGAAGCACTATTATATATGGCTGTCGGGCTATGATAGTTATGTTGGATTTGATACCAACGGGGGCTTTTATTTTGGTACTTCGGTCTTAGATTTCAATTATAATCCAAGACAGGTTCGCTATGATTCGTTAGGAATGAATTTTGGTTCTACTAATGCAAGCTATTGCAATCCTGCCTCAAATTTTAGTTCGCAAGTTTTTATTAGCTGTTTAGTTTTCTTTGTATTTATTTTTTTTTTGACCCTATAAAGGAAAAGCTACCAAATATAATTTGGTTCATCATTTTAACTTTTGCAATTGGGTTGAGTTCTTCTTTGCCCTTGTATTTATATTTTAGAGAAAAAAAACTTCAAAATGACTAAGATAGAAAAGGAACAATGGGACAAAATATACTCCAGCAAACAACCAAACGAGGTTAGTTGGACACAAGACATTCCTAAAACTTCGCTAGACTTTATTCACTTCGCTAACTTGGACAAAACCGCTAACATTATTGACATCGGTGGTGGCGACAGCAAATTTGTTGACTTCCTGCTTGACGAGGGCTATGAAAATGTTTCGGTGCTTGACATTTCAGAGCAAGCATTGACAAGAGCAAAACACCGACTTGGTAAAAAAGCATCTAAAGTAAATTGGATTGTTAGCGACATCACCGACTTTCAACCGACAACATCATTTGATTTTTGGCATGACCGAGCGGCTTTTCATTTCCTAACAACAGAACCACAAATCGTAAAATATCTTTCAACCGCCAGACAAGCAGTTAGAGAAAATGGTTTTGTAACAATCGGGACATTCAGCACAGACGGACCAAAAAAATGTAGCGGATTTAACATCAAACAATATGACGAATTAACTTTGACACACGAACTTGAAAACGGTTTTGAAAAAATAAAGTGCGTAACAGAAGACCACACGACACCTTTTAATACAACGCAAAACTTTTTGTTCTGCTCATTCAAACGCCATGACAACGACAATTAGTAAAGTTCTACTATCAAACTTTTTTGCTGACTTGAAACTGCAAAGCTTCGTGGAAAAATTTTGCCAGCAGCTAACATGGTCTACACGACCATGCGGGGTGTAGTGCTTCGTATGACAGTCTTATGCACACTGTTATATTGAACTTACTCAACATCTCAGACCCTCTTCACTGCTTGTTTCATTAGACAAACCCGCATTTCTGTTGAAAGTACTACCCCCTCTTCTGCTCCCTCCGTTATACTAAAAAATAGCTTTGCCGCGTTAACTATCAAACCCTGTAATAGTGATTAAAAGGTATTTGTCGTTTTTCGTTTTCCATTGCTCATTGCTGGTTGCCACCGCCCAGCAAACGCAAATCTTTATAGATAAAGAGATTGCCTTTAAAAACGGGCTGGAACTGTTTGATGAGAAAAACTATTTGGCTGCCCGCGAAAAGTTTGAAGAAATATACAAACAGCCCAAAACTGCTACTTCCAAAAAGAACGAAGTACTCCTGCAAAATCTGGAATACTACATAGCTGTTTGCGCTACCGAAACAGGCGATAGAGATGCGGAGCAACTGCTTAAAAACTATATTAACAACCACCACGAAACAGATAAGCGCAGGTTAATTTATTTCTATCTGGGTAAATTTTATTACCGCAACAATCAGTATGGCGATGCCATTACCTGGTTCTTAAAAGTAAAGACGAATGATTTAAACAACGAGCAGCTATATGAATATAAGTTTCAGTTAGCGTATTGCTATTTCACTAAAAAAAAGTTCATCGAAGCCAAACAGCTGTTCGCGTCTATTAAAGATATTCAGGATAAATATTTCTACCCTGCTACTTACTACTATGCGTTTATCTGCTTTTACACCAAAGATTACAGCGATGCGCTAAAGAATTTCACCAAGATTGAAGATTCGAAGATGTATGCTTCGGTCATTCCTTATTACATCGCGCAGATTCACTATTTCAAAAAAGATTATGACAAGGCGCAAGCCTATATCAGGAAGAGTTTAGAAAAGAGTGATGTATTGTATAAGGAAGAAATGAAGTTTCTGTTGGGTCAAATTTATTTTCAAAACAGCGAATACGAAAAGGCACTGCCGCTGTTGGAGGCTTATGTTTCAAAATCATCCAAAGCGCGCAAGGAAGATATTTACCAGTTGGCATATTGCCAATACCAAACAGGTGCTTACGCAAAGGCAATAGAAAATTTCAAACAACTAAATCTGCTGAACGAAAAGATGGGGCAAAACGCCACGTATGCACTGGGCGATTGCTATTTAAAAACAAATCAGAAAGATAAGGCGCGCAGTGCTTTTCAAAGTGCTGCCAG
>JBKJJB010000377.1:0-2841 GCA_046598235.1 Chitinophagales bacterium | reverse complement strand
GTTGCATTTGCACTTCGCCAGAATCCCAATGTAAATAGTTCGTGGCTGGGTGATACCATTCGTTACAACGAACACATTCATATTGGTATCGCAGTAGCTGTTGATGATGGTTTGCTGGTTCCTGTTATAAAATTTGCAGATGGCAAAACAGTTCAGCAAATTTCTGTTGAAGCAAAATCACTAGCGGAGAAAGTTCATTCAAAAAAGATTTCACCGGAAGAAATGCAAGGCAACACTTTCACCATTTCTAACCTCGGCATGTTCGGTATAGAGGAATTTACAGCTATCATCAATCCGCCTGATGCGTGTATTCTTGCTGTAGGTGCCATCAGGCAAGAGCCATCGGTGGTTAACGATGCTGTAGCTATAGCCAACAAAATGAAACTGACTTTAAGTTGCGATCACCGCGTTGTTGATGGAGCAACGGGAGCTAAATTTCTTCAAACGCTTAAGCATACTTTAGAAAATCCTGTTTCTGTTTTACTGTAATTTTTTAGCTAAAACCTATAAGCCACGAATTTCGCGAGTTAAATGACAAAGGATTTCTGCATTAGTGATAATTCGTGAAATTCGTGGCTTGCATTTTACATTTGAATTATGAAAACTTTAGTTCTTGGCGCTTCGGTTCATCCTTCCCGTTTTTCGTATATCGCAATCAACGATTTGCTTGAAAACGGCCATGGAGTAGTTGCGGTAGGTAAAGATGATGGAGAGGTAAATGGAATTAAGATAACTCAAAACTTCCCCGAAACAGAAACGATTGATACAGTTACTATGTATCTGAATCCTGCTCGTCAAACGGATTACTATGACAAAATTTTAAATCTGAAACCGAGAAGAATCATTTTTAATCCCGGAGCCGAAAATCAAGAGCTTGAAAAACTTGCCCGCCAAAATGGAATACAAACGGAGAACGCCTGCACACTTGTGCTGCTCAGTACCGGTCAGTATTAGAAGGAGACTTAAGGCGCAAGAATTGCAGTTCCGGCAATATTTATTTCTAATTTGAGAGTAGATTTTGTAATAGTAACACAGGATATCGGTTTCTTTTTTGCATCCATAACACAAATTACATCTCCAGTTTTTAAGTAGAGCGTATTTTTACTCAATCCCCCTAACTGTCTTTGTTTTGGTTCGTGCAAATTTTCTTTGGGTCCGGCATAAACCATTACTTGCTTTTCGCATTTACTGCTGAGCGCAACGGTTACAGCCACCGGTGCAACTTTAGTAGTCTGGTTGGTGCTTTTACTTTTTGTTGCGGTCTTTTTCTTGGTGGCTTGTGCATTGGTTTCTATTGATAGAAACAGAACAAGCATCAGAAATATTAGTTTGGTTAGTTGCGTTTTCATATCTCGCTTTATTAGATTAACGAAAGTATAGTTGTTTAAATTGTTCTAATCATTTTTTAAAGATTGTTTCCTTTCACGTGTGTTTTTCTATTTTTAATTTTCATTTATAAAAAACAATTACAATGAGTTACAAAGACGGAATGTTGAAAGACGATACGCTAAAAGGCAAAACAATATTGATAACAGGTGGTGGAACGGGATTAGGAAAATCAATGAGCAAATATTTTCTGCTACTGGGAGCAAATGTGGTTATCACCAGCCGCAAATTGGAAGTTCTGCAAAAAACTGCCGATGAACTGATGAAAGAAACAGGCGGACAAGTACTCGCAGTGCAGTGTGATGTTCGCAAATATGAAGAAGTTGAAAATGTGATCACTGAATCAGTGAAAAAATTCAGCACAATAGACGTGCTGATAAATAACGCAGCAGGAAATTTTATTTCTCCTACTGAGCGGCTTTCAAACCGTGCATTTGATACAATAGTTGATATTGTTTTGCGCGGTTCATACAACTGTACACTTGCACTTGGCAAACATTGGATAAAAAATAAAGAGCAGGGAAAAGCAATTCTGAATATAGTTACCACTTATGCATGGACGGGTTCTGCTTATGTGGTTCCTTCTGCCTGTGCAAAAGCAGGAGTACTGGCACTTACACGCTCCCTTGCTGTTGAGTGGGCGAAATACGGCATACGCACCAACGCTATTGCTCCAGGTCCTTTTCCAACTACAGGTGCATGGGATAGATTAGTACCGGGTGAGTTTAGAGAAAAGCTCGATTTAAAAAACAGAATTCCATTGAAACGTGCAGGAGAGCATCAGGAGTTGTGCAACTTAGCTGCTTATCTTATTTCTGATTTTTCGGCATATATAAATGGTGATGTAGTAACAATTGATGGTGGTGAATGGTTGCAAGGTGCAGGTGAGTTTAATTTGTTTGATGCAGTTACTCCCGAACAATGGGATGCTATTGAGATAATGACACGGGGAGCAAAAAGCGAATAATGAGTTTTAGTTCAACAGAAGAAAATTATATCAAGGCAATTTTCCATTTATCAGAAGGTGGCGATGAAAATATATTCACAAACGACATTGCACGTTCGGTGAATGCTGCTGCCGCTTCAGTTACAGATATGCTTAAAAAACTGAAGCAGAAGAAAATTGTTACCTACGAAAAATACCAAGGCGTTCGACTGACTAAAGAAGGAGAAAAAATTGCAAAATCAATTGTGCGTAAGCATCGCTTGTGGGAAGTTTTTTTAGTGGAAAAGTTAGGTTCCAGTTGGGATAAAATTCATGACATAGCGGAGCAATTAGAACACATTCGCAGTGAAGAAATGATTGACAAGCTCGATAAGTTTCTTGGCTTTCCGAAGTTTGACCCGCATGGTGACCCGATACCCGATGCTTCTCTCAATATTAAAGTAGTAAAGCAAACGCTGTTAGCAAAACTAAAGAAAGGTGATAAAGGGAAAGTAGTAGGCGTTAAAGAC
>JBKJJB010000363.1:0-5004 GCA_046598235.1 Chitinophagales bacterium | reverse complement strand
TTGCAACTAAAAAGTATTTTTGAAGTAAAATAGAAGATATGGTAGTATCGGAAATAACTTTATATAATTTGCTCAAAACAAAATACGGAGAGCAGGAGGCCCAAACGGTAGTCGAAGGAATAAAACAAACCGTCCGAGAAGAGTTTGAAGCAAAAAAAGATTTGCTTGCAACCAAAGCAGATATAGCTCTCCTGAATGAAAATATTCTGAAACTACAGATAGATATAGAAAAGCGATTTAATCAACTTATCATTTGGATTATAGGAACCGGAATTGCTTTAGCAGGTATAGTAATTGCTGTAGTGAAATTATAACCTCCAATTGTTCCCCGCTTTTCCAATATCTTCCGCAGCGGTTCCTCGAAATTTTTAATAAAGCCACCCGTTCTTCCAAGTCTTAGCGCAGCGAGACTTGGATGTTCAAATAAAAAGAAGACTTTGTCTTCGTAAATCCAAACCCCGCGCTCTAAGTGCGGGGTTTGGATTGTTTATCATAATTATTATTCAAATGCTTATGTTTGCGTAAACCACCTTAGTTAATGGAACTATTGTTTGAATGGGATAAAAACAAGGCACAAACCAACCTGATAAAACATCATGTTTCGTTTGAAGAAGCAGCTACTGTTTTTGGTGATGAAAACTCACTTACTATAAACGATCCTGCCCATTCAGTTGTAGAGAAAAGATTTATTACACTGGGTATATCAGAAATGAAACGGCTATTGGTGGTGGTTCACACGGATAGAAATGATCGTTTAAGAATTATAAGTGCACGGCTTGCCTCTAAAAAAGAAAGGCAACAATACCGCCAACAATAACTAACTTAGCGTTATGAAAAAGAAAGAACAAAAAGACGATGTGCTGTTACCCGAATATAATTTTAGCAAAGGAGTAAAAGGAAAATATACCAGAAAATATGCTAAAGGGAATAACCTTGTTTTACTTGCCCCCGATGTAATAAAACTTTTTCCTGATTCAGATTCGGTAAACGAAACCCTGCGTGCAGTGGCTAAAATAGCAAGGCGCACACGCAAAAAAGTTGCAGCATAATAATTATAGTTTCCCCGTTCTTCCCAGTCTTAGCGCAGCGAGACTTGCCCGCCTGAATAACGAAGTCGGGCAGGGAAGTTCAAATGAAAAGAAGACTGTGTCTTCGTAAATCCAAACCCCGCATCGCATTGCGGGGTTTGGGGTTCGTTAATCAGCCAATCAACTCATCCTTTCTTATTCACATTTCAACAATTGCAAGGTCTGGCATGAGCCAGACCGTTTTAATAATCCGCTGAAACCCTTACAAACACTACAGTTTCGGGGTTTATTTACAACCATTCTAAACTAAAATATTCGTATAAATTTTCTTGCACATTGTTTGGTTATTCAATGTTGCTGCTACATATTTGCCGCGAAATTTTACAATTCCATGACAATTCTTCCTTCACTGATGTCAGAAAACGAGCGAAAACCCCGAATTTTTACCCTTTCCACCCTCTTTACCCTTACCTTTAGTTTAGTTTTTTTATTGGCTAATGCCGAAGTTGATAAAGCAAAATGGTCAGAGGGAAAATCTTTATTCAAAAGCAACTGTGCTGCCTGCCATAACCCTAAAGTTGATGGAACAGGTCCGGCATTACAAGGTGTAACTGCCCGTTGGGAAGCAGCAGGTGATTTCGGTGGAAAAACAGGAACACAGTGGCTTAATGTATGGATTAAGAACTACAACGATCCGGTAAAAGCAAAATATAAATATGCGGTGGATATGGCTAACAGCCGCCCATCGGCAATGAACGTGTTCAACACATTGAAAGATGCAGATGTTGAGAATATACTATTATATGTAGAGAATCCTGACGCTGGAGGAGGTCCGCCACCACCGCCACCACCCACTAATGCAGGAACAGATGCAGGAAAAGGTCCGGGTGCAACACTTTATCTTTTTGTATTTTTCCTTTTTCTTTTGGTTATCATATTAGTAGTAGTAACCAACAAACTTGATGCTATTGTTGCAGAGAAATCAGGTGAAGTAGCGGTTGCAAAAACTCCTTTCTATAAAAAAACCAACTTTAAAGTTGCGCTTATTTTAATTGCTATTGTGTATAGCGGTTACAAAACAGTAGATACGTTTACACACTTTGGTCGTCAGCAAGGTTACCAGCCAACACAACCTATTAAATATTCTCATGCTCTGCACGCAGGTAAGCATAAAATAGATTGTCAGTATTGCCACAGCACAGCTTATAAAGGCAAGCATGCAAATATCCCTTCGGTAAATACTTGTATGAACTGCCACAAGCAGGTAAGCAAAGGACCTAAGTATGGAACAGAAGAAATAGCAAAGATTTATGCAGCAGTGGGTTGGGATCCTTACACCAAATCATATTCAAGGCCACAGAAACCGGTGGAGTGGGTGCGTATTCACAACTTGCCTGACCATGTTTACTTTAACCACTCGCAACACGTAAATGCAGGCAAAGTACAGTGTCAAACCTGCCACGGACCTATCGAGACTATGGAAGAAGTTTATCAATACTCTCCGCTTTCAATGGGATGGTGTATCAACTGCCACAGAAATACAGAGGTTCAGTTTGCTTCTAACAACTACTACGCTGCTTACGAATCAATTCATGCGAAGTTAAAGGATAAGAAGTTAAGCAAAGTAACCGTTGAAGCAATTGGCGGAACTGAATGTCAGAAGTGTCACTATTAATATTAAGAGGTTAATCGTTCATAGGAAATACAATAAAAAATGTCAGAAAAAACCTACTGGAAGGGAATAGAAGAAAAAGAACAGTTAGAGGGCTACCGTGCAATTGCCAACAAAGAATTTGCCGAAGAACTTCCTGTTTTGGGTTCTATCACTGAGCCAATCACTACAGGTAAATCAAGCAGAAAGGACTTTTTGAAGATGCTTGGTTTTAGCACTACGGCTGCGGTAATTGCTGCAAGCTGCGAAATGCCTTTACGTAAATCTATCCCTTACGTTTGGAGACCGGAAGAAATTGTTCCCGGGGTAGCTAATTACTATGCATCGGCTATGTGGCAGGGAGGAGATTATGAGGCGGTGTTGGTAAAAACAAGAGAAGGTCGTCCTATTAAAATTGAGCCGAGAGATAAAAAGAATGCACGTGTAACTAAAGGTGGTTCAAGTGCCCGCGCACAAGCATCAGTGTTGAGTTTATATGATAATGCGCGTTTCCGCAATCCAAAAAGAGGAAAAGAAAACATTACTTGGGAAGTAGCAGATAAAGAAGTAGGAGAGAAGTTGAAAGCCGCTGCTGCTTCGGGAAAAGTTGCTTTGGTTTCTTCTACTATTATTTCTCCTTCTACCAAAGCCGTGATTGCTGAGTTTGGAAATTCGTTGGGTGCAGGAAAATTTGAACACTTTGTTTACGATGGAATTTCCTATTCAGGAATTTTAGATGCTAACGAAGCAAACTTCGGCAAGCGTTTGATTCCTTCTTATCATTTCGATAAAGCAAAAGTTATTGTAAGCGTGGGTTGCGATTTTCTCGGCACATGGCTTTCGCCAACTGAATTTGCAGGTGATTGGGCAGAAAACAGAAGGGTGAGCAAAGAGAAAAGTGAAATGAGTCGCCACATTCAAATAGAATCAATTCCTACTATAACAGGTTACAAAGCTGATACAAGAATTTCTCTTAAGCCATCAGAAAGTTTGAGTGCATTGCTTGATATTTACAATGTAGTAGTTAGCGGTGGTACTGCTAAAAATGCCAAGGCAGGCAAAGCAGCGCAAGAACTATTAGCAGCTAAAGGTTCTTCATTGGTGGTTTGCGGCTCTAACAGCAAAGGCGTGCAAACAATTGTAAACGCTATCAACAACGCTCTCGGCAATTACGGAACCACTATTACTTGGGATAGACCTTACAACACTAAGCAAGGTTCTGATAAATCATTGACTTCGCTTATCGAAGGATTGAATGGTGGAACTATTAAGGGAGTTTTATTCTACGAATCGAACCCGGTTTATAATTCACCGGTAAAAGGTTTGGCAGAAGCATTGAAGAAAGCAGATGTTACCGTCTCTTTTGCCAGCCGTGTAGATGAAACAGCAATAGCTTGTAACTACATTCTTCCTGATAATCATTGGTTAGAAAGTTGGAGCGATGCAGAGCCGAAAGCGGGGATTTTAAATACTGTTCAACCTGCTATTTCCAAATTATTTGATACACGCCCTATTCAGGAAACATTGTTGACATGGGCTGGTAAAGAAGGTTCTTACTATCAATACGTTCAAAAATATTGGGAGTCTAATTTCTACGGCAAGCAGTCAACCTACAATGGCTTTTGGGCATTTTGGGATAACGCTGTAGCTGATGGCGAAGTTGAACTTCCTGCAACAGGCAGTGCATCTTATACTGCAGGCGATGTTGCCGGAGCAGTAGCTGAACTTTCTTCTGGCTTATCTTCAATGGGAGATGTGCAGGTGAAAGTTTACGAATCAATTGCAGTAGGCGATGGTTCATGGAGCGATAATCCTTACTTGCAGGAATTACCTGATCCGGTTTCTAAAATTTGTTGGGACAACTACATTGTTGCCAATCCTCGTTGGATGAACAAGAACGGCTACAACATTGACCCTGATTTTAAAGATAAAGTTTATGCGGTTGCTAAATTGACCGTAAGCGGTCAGAGTGTTGAACTTCCTGTAGTGGGTGTTCCGGGAACTCCCGAAGGAGTATTTGGTATTGCACTTGGATACGGACGCGAAGCAGTGGCGCATGATGAGTTAAAAGTGGGCAAGAATGTTTTCCAACTTTTGAATAATGCGAATGGTGTTACTCATACCGGAAAAGCTACTATAGAGAAGACAAGTAAAACTGAAAAACTTGCTATTACTCAAACCCACTTCAACATTACGATGAAAGATTTGGGTGGTGTGAAAACAAGAAAGACAGTAAAAGAAACTACACTTAAAGAATACAAGAAGAACCCGTCAGCAGGTAACGAAGACCGTAAGCATATCCTTGAGGAAATGGTTACACTTTAT
>JBKJJB010000335.1:0-5254 GCA_046598235.1 Chitinophagales bacterium | reverse complement strand
GATGAAATTATTATCCCCGAACCGATGTACGCCAATTATATTGGTTTTGCTGCTGCCGGAAGTATAAAGGTGAAACCCATTTCAACGTCAATCGAAAATGGATTTTCGCTTCCGCCCATCGAAGATTTTGAAAAAGCAATTACTGCAAAAACTAAAGCCATTCTTATCTGCAATCCCAATAATCCTACAGGCTATTTATACAGCAAAGAAGAACTATTAGTGCTCCGAGAAATTTGTTTGAAGCATGATTTATTTCTTTTTGTAGATGAAGTATATCGCGAATTTCTTTATGGCGATAAAACCTTCTTTAGTGCTTTAAATTTGGAAGGAATGGAAGAACATGTAGTAGTGTTCGATTCCATATCAAAAAGATTCAGTGCGTGTGGCGCAAGAATTGGTGCATTGGTTACGCGGAATAAAGACGTGCTGAACACCTCCTTAAAATTCGGTCAGGTAAGATTAAGTCCGCCTTCACTCGGACAAATGGCAGGAGAAAATTTATTTGACCTTGGCAAAGAATACTACGATTCCATCATAGCGGAATATCAGAAGCGCAGAAACACAACCGTAGAATTATTGAACAACATTCCCGGAGTTGTTTGCCCCAACCCCGGAGGCGCATTTTATGTGGTAGCGTCTCTTCCGGTAAGCGACACCGATGAGTTTTGTAAATGGATGTTGGAAAGTTTTTCTTACAACAACGCTACGGTAATGATGTCACCCGCTTCAGGCTTTTACTCCACCGAAGGCGCAGGAAAAAATCAGGTGCGTATTGCCTACGTTCTTAACTGCAACGATTTAGCAGCAGCCATAAAATGTTTAGAGGAAGGACTCAAGGAATATGGTAGCCGTAGGCAGCGGCAGTAAATACAAAGGGAAAAGTTAAATGGTAAGTAAATTGGAAAATTCGATTAACGATTCGCAATAGTCATCAATCAACAGCTTATCCTCATCAGCTAGTTTGTTTCTATCTCCAACAAACACAGTTAGCATTCCCGCATTTCTTCCAAACTGCATATCGCTAACAGAATCACCCACCATAATTGATTTAGAAAAATCTATTTCGACAAAATCTTTCTTTGCCTGTTTTGCCATGCCGGTATTTGGCTTTCGCAATTGCTTTACATCGTTTTCAATCAAATCAGTTGCCGCGTAAATCGCGTGAATTCTCCCTCCATACTTTCTCACTTCGCGTAGCATTTCAGAATGAATAAATTCCAAATCTTCCTGCGTCATCAATCCTTTTCCAACTCCTTGCTGATTGGTTACTACAATTATTCTTCGAATTACTTCCGATAAATTTTTCAGCGCATCCAATACTCCTTCCAAAAAATAAAACTCATCCCACTTCTTCACATAATCATTCGGATAATGAAGATTGATAACCCCATCTCTGTCAAGAAAGAGAGTCCAGGTTTTATCAATCTTTATTTCGTTCAGTTTCATGAAATAGGGTCAGACCTTCTGTCAGACCCGAGTTTAAACAAACAGCTTTTTAAAATCTTCCTGTGCCTTCGCATAATCTTCGGGAATGCCTATATCAATAAAATAGTTGTCGAACAGTTTCCCCGTAAAATAAAAATCATGAACCTTTTTCTCAAGAATATCTTTTTCAAACGAAAATTTTTCCTGTGGCTCATTTTCAACTACCGAATGAGCATGCATGACATAAACGCCCCCGTTGATTATTCCTTTTTGTAAAAACTTTTTTTCGTTGAAGGCTGTAATCCTGATTTCCTTATCCATTTCCACCGAGCCATAGCGGTCGAAATTTTCCATGGATTTCAGGGCAACAGTAATTTCACTTACTGTTTCGAAGTAATGTTCAATCAACTCGTTTAAATCAATATCAAAGAGCGTATCACCATTCATAACAAAGACAAGATCTTTGCACAAACTGGAAGCCTTCTTTATTGCTCCACCTGTACCAAGGGGTTCGTCCTCAATTGAGTATTTGATTTTTATTCCATTGTATTGAGCTCCAAAGTATTCCTGAATGGTTTCGCGTTTATAACCAACCGAAAGCACTACTTCTGAAATATTCTGCTTAACTAAGTATTGAAAAATATAATGAAGAAACGGCTTGCCATTTACTGGAGCCATAGACTTTGGCAAGTCAGCTACAACATCGCGCAATCTTGTTCCCAATCCACCGGCCAAAATAATTGCTGGATAGCTTGACATTATTTAAAGAGTTTCTCTTCTACCAACTGACAAATAATATGACCCACGAGAATATGACTTTCCTGAATCCGAGGAGTATCATTACTGGGAACATTAAAAAGATAATTACAGAAATCTTTCATTTTACCTCCGGTTTCTCCTGTGAAAGAAATCACAATCATCCCTCTGCTCAATGCTTCCTTCTGTGCCAGCAAAATATTTTTCGAGTTACCTGAAGTTGAAATTCCAATCAGCACATCCCCCTTTCTGCCGTGTGCTTTTATAGCCCGCTCATATATCTGGTCGTAGCTGTAATCATTTGCCACAGCTGTAAGAAAGGAAGTATTCACATGCAAAGCTTCTGCAGGAAGTGGTTCCCTATCAGAATAAAATCTGCCGGTGAATTCAGCAGCAAGATGTTGTGCATCGGCTGCGCTTCCACCATTACCACACAAATACAATCGGTGACCGTTCTCAAAAGCGTTAGCTATGAGATTGGAAACTTCTTCAATTCGTTTCAGAAATAACTCATCTGTCAAAATTTTGCTTTTGACTTCAATGGAGGAAGAGATGATGGATTTAATTTTGCTCATTGGCGCAAACTTCCACAAAAATTTTGAAAACAACCTCCTGCGCTTAATTTCGTTACAATTATGCTGCGTGTTGTTGAAATAAATGATGAAGCTACAGCAAAGGAGTTCCTTCAACTTCCGTTTTTGCTTTATAAGAACGACCCCAATTGGATTGCTCCTCTTAAACAGGACATAGAGAAAGTTTTCGACCCTGCTAAAAACAAATTTTTTCATCACGGAGAATGTATTCGATGGATTCTTTATGATGAGAAAAAACCTATTGGGAGAATCGCAGCCTTCATTAATCAAGATACAGCCTACACAGAAGACCAACCAACCGGTGGTTGTGGTTTTTTTGAGTGTATAAATGATCAGCTAGCTGCCAATCTCCTTTTCGATACCGCTAAAAACTGGCTGCAACAAAAAGGAATGCAAGCAATGGATGGACCGATAAATTTTGGTGAGCGAAATGCGTGGTGGGGTTTGCTGGTTGAAGGATTTGCCCCTGCTACCTATCAAATGAATTATAATCATTCTTACTATAAAGAGTTATTCGAAGCGTATGGCTTCAAGGATTATTTTCAGCAATTCTCCTATTCCATCAATATCAAGGAGCAACTGCCGGAAAGATACAGGGTTGTTATTGAAAGGCTGAAATCAAAAGGCGACTATTCGTTTCATCATCTAGAAAAGAGAAGAATGAAAAAATATGCTTCTGATTTTAGAAGCGTTTATAACCGAACCTGGAAGTTTCTTCCTCACTTTAAAGAGATGAGCGCGGAACAGGCGTGGAGTATCATCAAAAGTATGAAGCCGGTCATGATAAATTATTTGTGTTGGTTCGGTTATTATAAAGAAGAACCCGTTGCCATGTTCATCATGCTCCCCGAACTAAACGGCTGGTTCAAATATCTGAACGGAAATTTGAATCTGTGGGGAATGATAAAATTTCTGTGGCTTAAATTTTTCGACCGCACGAACCGTAAAATTTTCGGAATTGTGTTTGGTGTGGTGCCCGAACATCAGCGCAAAGGAGTAGAAGCCGCTATCGTAATGGCTGCCGATGAAGTGGTGCGTTCCAAAGGAAGATGGGATGAAATTGAACTAACATGGGTGGGCGACTTCAACACACGCATGGTAAAAACCTGCGAGAGCCTTGGCGGTAAAGTTGTAAAACAACACATTACTTACCGCAAACTTTTCGATGAAACAAAAGAGTTTAAAAGGCATCCGGTGATTGAGTGAAAATTTTCCGTACATTTGAAGACAAATCATTGCTATGAGCCTGTACTCAAAAAAATTAGAAATCATTGAATCCATATTGAAAGTGGAGGAAGAGTCGGTTTTGTATAAAGTAAAAGAGGTAATTAAAAAATCCTCACTGCAAAAAACTAAGAGTGCCAGTTTTGTTACGTTGAGCGAAGATGAATTAGTTCGACTTCTTGAAGAATCAGAAGATGACTTTAAAAACGGTCGCGTAATTTCTCATTCAGAAATGAAAAAGGAAATCAAGTCATGGGGAAAGAAAAAAAGGTAATCAAGTGGTCGCAAGAAGCAAAAAATACATTACAACACATTTACGATTACATATCTCTTGATTCAGTTACGGAAGCGGAAAAACAAATTCTGAGGATTTACGATAAAGTATCCCTTCTCGAAACAGGCTACTCCAAAATCGGCCAACGGCAAGGGTTCAACATACACAAACTGAAAATTGACTACCGCTACTTAGTGCAGGATAATTATAAAATTATTTATCACGAAGAGAAAAACGAGATCAGAATTGATATTGTTTTCGATACACGCCAAAATCCCCAGAAATTAAAGAAGCTGATTAAAGGATGATTTACATTTTTGCAGCACTTTGAGTTCCCTCATTACCTACGTTGATGTCATTCTTCCTCTCGCATTGCCGCGGGCATATACCTATGCCGTGCCTGTTGATTTAGTTGATTTTGTAAAAGTTGGTCAGCGAGTGATTGTTCAATTCGGCAAGAACCGCTTTTACTCTGCTATTGTAAAAAGTATTCACCACAAAAAGCCAATTGTAGATGCAAAACTTATAGATGGAATTGCAGAAGAAGAACCCATCGTTACCGAAACCCAACTCAAGTTCTGGAAATGGATGAGCGAATACTATATGTGTACCGAAGGCGAAGTGATGAACGCAGCTCTCCCAAGCGGATTAAAACTTTCCAGCGAAACAAAAATTCGTTACAACGAAAACTACGATGGAGATTTTGAAGCATTGAGCGAGGAGGAATTTCTGATTGTGCAGGCATTGCGCGCTCAACAGGAATTAAAAGTGCCGCAAGTACAGGATTTGTTGAAGAAGAAAAATGTTTACCCGCTTTTAAAAACTCTCTTCAATCTAAGCATTGCTATTTCGTCCGAAGAACTAATCGAACGTTTCAAACCTCGTACAGAAACCTACATTAAGCTGAATGATAAATACGCGGATGAAACGGAGTTAGAAAAAATTTATTCTGAATTAGGTCGCGCTCCAAAACAAGTAGAAC
>JBKJJB010000289.1:0-2596 GCA_046598235.1 Chitinophagales bacterium | reverse complement strand
CTCTATTATCAATTCGAATATCGTTAAACATACCGGTAAAGTTCGGCAAAGAATTAATTGGTTCTATCATCCGACAAAGAACTCATTTTACTCGTACTTGTGGGTAAACGGTAGCTCCGAGGGAGGGGAATAATACAGGTATACATTTTTTTATGGAATAATTCCATCGGCTGCATCTATCCTAAAGTTTTACAATTCTGTGACACTTCTCAGTTTGTAACGCAGTAATTTTAATCACATTAAAACTTTAGCTATGAAAACAAAAACCAAAACAGGTATTGGGGCAATGATGATTGCAGCCGTACTAATCGCGCTGGCATTCCGTACAGCCGAGCCATGCGCTATCAACGGAACTATTACTGAGAAAGAAACAAGCGAAGGAATCTTTGCGGCAAACGTGCTTCTTTCTCAAAACGGAAAACAGATTGCCGGAATTACTTCCGATATGGATGGCAACTTCTGTTTCGTAAAAATTGCTGATGGCAGTTATGACATAACTGTAAACTATGTCGGCTTTTCCTCGCAGGTTATTAAAGGTGTAGTTGTAAAGGATGGTAAAAGTAAAACTGTAGAAATCGAATTAAAACCTAATACAAAAGCATTGGAAGCTGTAGAGGTTACTTCTTATAAATCTCCAACAATGGATATGAGTATTAGTCAATCCAATATTGTAACTGTAACCGGTTCGAGGTATGCAGGAGGTACACTTCGCAGTGCTAAAATGTCATCAAAGAATTATGGTTACGATATGGCTCCCGCTCCGCCTGCTGCAAACTATGATTGGGAAGAAGACCCGCGTCCGAAAATCAATGAGCCAAAACCCGATGATGAGCAATCCAATTCTGAAGAATACGACCGCATTGTAGAAAATGAATTTCTTAAACCAACAGATAAAGCGCTTTCTACTTTCTCTATTGATGTGGATGTGGCTTCCTACGGAATTATGCGAAAGAAAATTCAGCAGAATCAAAAGCCGCCTAAAGAATCAATTCGTTTGGAAGAACTGATAAATTATTTCACTTACAACTATGCCGACCCTACCGATGGCAAACCATTTTCTGTTGCAACTGAAGTAGGTGAATGCCCGTGGAATACAAAACACAGTTTGGTGCAAGTGGGCATACAAGGCAAGCGAATGGAAAAGAAAAACCTCCCTGCCAGCAATCTTGTTTTTTTGATAGATGTAAGCGGCTCGATGCAAGGTCCCGACAGGCTTCCGCTTGTAAAGCAATCGCTGAAGATGCTGGTGAAAGAATTGAACGAGAAAGATAAAATAGCTATGACTGTTTATGCCGGTGCAGCAGGACTTGTTCTTCCTTCTACTCCTTGTAGTCAAAAAGATAAAATACTTGAAGCCATTGACCGCCTTGAAGCAGGTGGCAGTACAGCAGGCGCAGCGGGAATTAATCTCGCTTACAAAGTGGCAAAGGAAAATTTTCTTGAGAATGGAAATAACCGAGTAATACTTTGCACCGATGGCGATTTTAATGTAGGCGTAAACAGCGATGCAGACCTTACTGCTTTGATTGAAAAGAAACGAGAGGAAGGCGTTTTTCTTTCGGTGCTTGGCTTTGGCATGGGCAACTATAAAGATTCGAAAATGGAAAAGCTGGCAGATAAAGGCAACGGCAACTACGCTTACATTGATAATGAAATGGAAGCGAAGAAAAACCTTGTTACTCAAATGGGCGGAACATTGCTGACTATTGCCAAGGATGTAAAAATTCAAGTAGAGTTTAATCCCGCAAAGGTGAAAGCATATCGCCTAATCGGTTATGAAAACCGCGCACTGGCTGACAAAGATTTTAATGACGATAAAAAAGATGCTGGTGAAATTGGTGCGGGTGTAAGTGTAACTGCTTTGTATGAAATCATCACCGATGAAAACGATGCTTCATTCAAAGAAATTTCTAAAACGGATAAACTGAAATATCAGAACAACGATGTAAAAGCTACGGCAAGTCATGGCGATGAAATGCTTACCGTAAAAATCCGTTACAAAGAGCCGAAAGAAAATACCAGCAAACTGATTGAGTATGCAGTGAAGGATGAAACGCTTCCACTTTCAAAAACATCCGACAATTTCCGCTTTGCTTCATCGGTAGCTTCGTTTGGTATGATACTCCGCGATTCAAAATTTAAAGGAAACTTTACGTTTGATAAAGCGAAAGAACTTGCAAACAATGCAAAAGGAAAAGACGCAGAGGGCTATCGCAGTGAGTTTGTAAAATTAGTAGACGAGGCGAGAAAGCTGCAAGCAACGGTGCAGCGGTAAGCACAGGTCAGCATTTATAGCATAAAAAACACAGAAACACATGTTTTTATTAAAAAAGCATGTGTTTTTGCTGTTTTAGACTTTGCCGGAAGGTTTCTGAGCTTAGGCAGAAGATTTCTGAGCTTAGGCGGAAGGTTTCTGAGCTTAGGCAGAAAGTTTCTAAGCTTAGGCGGAAGATTTCTGAGCTTAGGCGGAAAGTTTCTGGGGAGTGTTCAATAAACTGTGTCAGGGTTAAAAATATAATTTTGTTGTGTTGAGTGAAACGGACTTGTGCTCTGCTGGGAAGCAACACAAGAAGGGATAACTCAACCGACTGGAATG
>JBKJJB010000197.1:0-3636 GCA_046598235.1 Chitinophagales bacterium | reverse complement strand
CTCTAATGAGTCCACTAAACTCTTACGCATTTCGGTGCGGAGCTTTTTGTTGTAAGCACCATACTTAGCATAGTCGGCAGTCATGTTAGAAACGATAAGTCCTTTCATATTTTGTTGATACTTCAGCGCATATTCCATTCCGAGAATTCCTCCCCAGGAATTACCGATTAGATAGAAATTGTCTTTGTTTAAGCCAAGTGCAATGCGCACCTGTTCCACTTCTTCCACAAATCTTTCGAGCGTCCATAACGAAGTGTCTGTTGGCTGTTCGCTGTAATAAGAACCGAGCTGGTCGTATTCAATCAATTCAAACCCTTCCTTAGGCAGAAAGCTTTCGAAGCATTCCATGTATTCATGTGTGAGTGCAGGACCTCCGTGCAATAACAAGACTTTGATACGCGGGTTGTTGCCAATTTTTTTTGTCCATACTTTGAAAGTTCCCTTGGGAGTTTCGATTGGAATCATTTTAACGCCAGCGTTTTCTGTTTCTTCTTTAGTGTAGGTAAAGTATTCTGAAACGGTTTGTGTGTCGTTAGTAGTTTGTTGTTTGTCGTTGCAAGAAACAAGGAGTGCAACTGCAAACAGCAGAGCGAAAATATTTTTCATCATTCTATTTTTTAAAATCCTTTTTAATCCGTCCAATCTGCGTCATGCGCGTTCCATTATATTTAGATGCTTCTTCCGTTTTTACAGAATGTTTCAATTGCTTATTTAAATTCTCCACCTCCGTAAAAGAAAGGTTGCGCCACTTTCCCAAGGGGATATTGGCTAAGGTAATATTCATTATTCGAATCCGTTTCAAACTTATTACTTCATAATCGAGGTATTCGCACATCCTTCTTATCTGTCTGTTCAGCCCCTGAGTGAGAACAATTCTAAAACCTTTGTTGCCTTGCTGCCATACCACACACGGCTTTGTTTTTTCTCCCTGAATGGGCAAACCGCCCGCCATTCGTTTTATAAAATCGGGAGTGATTGGTTTGTTTACAGTTACTACATATTCTTTCTCGTGGTCGTTTCCTGCTCGGAGAATTTTATTTACAATGTCACCATCATTAGTCAAAAGAATAAGTCCTTCTGAATCTTTATCCAATCTGCCAATGGGAAAAATTCTTTTCGGATGATTGATGAAGTAAATAATGTTGGAGCGGTCTTTCGGGTCGGTGGTGGATGTAACTCCTTTGGGTTTATTAAAAGCAATGTAAACGCTCTGACCTTTTTTGAGTTTGATGCGCTCGCCATCAACGGCAACCACATCGCCTGGATAAACTTTAGCGGCAGGTAAAATCACTTCTTCGTTAATCGTAACTCTGCCTTGTTCGATATAGTTATCGGCTTCTCTCCGAGAGCAATAGCCCGATGAGCTAATGTATTTGTTGACTTGTATGGCTTCGGAATCGTTTTTCATTTTTAAAATTTCAGTAAATCATTAACCGCATAGGAACATAGAAAACATAAGATTACAAGTGTTGCATCAATATCTACTATGTGAGCTGTGTTTCTATGTGGAATTTTGTTTTATGGTGTGTTCACTTACATAAAACCGGAAAAGAAAATAAACTGCTAATGCATCCAACAAATGCCAGATTGCGTGACCCTGAATGGGCGAATAAGGATTGCAGAACATATCATATCTGCGTTCTAAATTCCAGATAACAAAAGCAATGATTAATGAACTAAGACTAAAGATGCCCCACTTAATCTGATGGTCGAATTTGCGAACGAAAGAATTAAGCGCTTCAAATATTACTGTTACAGAAATAAAAAATCCGAAAATGAAGTTACCGAAGTAACCCACCAAAGGCATGCGGTAAGGTAAATCCTGAACATAAACACATAGAACTACAGTGAATGCAAATGCTATTGTAAAATAAACCGCGCTCCAACTAAAAAATCGCTGCATGGCATAAGCCGATGCAAACCCAGCTACCAAATACATAGAAAGCATATCAAGAAAACCTCCGGCATTAGTTTCGGTAGCATGCATTGCCATAGAACCTGGACCAAGAAATACTGCAATACAGGAAAAAAATGTAGCTGTAAAATTGCTCTTAGTAAAAACATTTCTGTTTTGCTGATACTTTCCTTTTGATAGTTGCCATGCCATAGCAAGTCCCGCTACAATAAACCCGATATTGCTCCAGGTGTTGGCGGGTTGTTTAATCAAACCAGAACGAGATGCTTCGCAAAAATCATCACCGGTGTGATCCCACTCGCCCAACCAGCCGTTGAATAAAGCAAGGGAAAATAAACCCAATAAAACTATTGCAAAACTTAAAGTGATAACAAAAATTGATCTGCGAGAATTCATGTTTGGTTTTTTGTATTAAGTACCCTTTGGGGATTTAGGGGCGATTGATTTTACAATATACCGGACAATGATCGCTATGTTTCACTTGCTGAAACATTTTTGATTCCACTAAGTTTTTTTCTAAATTTTTGGTGGCAGTGATATAATCTATACGCCAGCCCTTGTTATTCGCCCGTGAGTTGGCTCGAAAACTCCACCATGAATATTCATGCGGCTGTGGATTGAAATAACGGAACGTATCAATAAAACCTGAGTTGAAATATTTTTCCATCCATGCTCGCTCTTCCGGTTTAAATCCGGATGCATCTTTATTAGAGATTGGATTATGAATATCAATTTCACGGTGACAAATATTATAGTCGCCACATACTAAAAGTTTCGTGCGTTTCTTTTCAATATCATGAATGTAATTGAAGAAGAAATCGAGGTATTGCATTTTTACTGCCTGTCTTTCGTCACCGGTTGTACCGCTTGGGAAATACGCACTCATGATACTCGTATCGCCAAAGTCAACGCGAATATTTCTTCCCTCTTTATCATAGATTTCATTTCCTGTTCCTTCCACCACATTATCTGCCTTTGCTTTTGAAAGAACAGCCACGCCACTATACCCGGGTTTTACTGCGGGAAAAATGTAGCAGTTATAACCGATAGCTTCAAATGGTTTGGGATCAAAATCTTTTCGGGCAACTTTTATTTCCTGCAAACAAATTACATCGGGGCTTTCCTTATTCAGCCAATCAACAAATCCCTTCGTAATGGCACTACGAATTCCGTTTACGTTGTAGGAAATAACTTTTAATTCGCCCATAAATTCTATCTTGGTTTAAATCGAAAATAATAATCTCACAAACAGACTGCAGAAATAAATGAAAATCGCGTTTGACGCAAAGAGGGCTTTAAATAACTCAACAGGACTTGGCAATCATGCACGTATTCTGTTGAATGCGTTAATGCGTGATTTTCCCGAAAATGAGTATTTGCTTTTTACTCCAAAGGCAAAGGTTGAATTCTTTCATCAGCTAAATGACAACTTCAAAATATTTTTCCCTGAAACAAGATTTGAGAAATCATTTCATCCACTGTGGCGTTCATATGGAATTAATAAACAGTTGAAAAAAGAAAGAGTAAAAATATATCATGGGCTGTCGAATGAAATCCCTCTCGCCACTCACCACTCACAACTCGCTACTGTTGTCACCATTCACGATTTGATTTTCTTAAAACACACTGAGCAATATCCTTTTGTTGACCGGCAGATTTATGAAATCAAAACAAGATATGCTGCGAAACATGCGGATAAAATAATTGCAGTAAGCAAGGAA
>JBKJJB010000244.1:0-7241 GCA_046598235.1 Chitinophagales bacterium | reverse complement strand
GTGATGCTGATTTCGTCCACCGTGCCTACGCTGATGCCCGAGAAACGGATGTTGTTGCCCACCTGCAAGCCGCTGACATTTTGAAAATTGGCGGTGAGTTTGTAAACCGGGTTGAACAGGTTTTTTTGTTTGCCTATTAGAAAAACAGCGATTACAAAAATGGCTAAGCCCACTGCGATAAATAATCCTAAGCGTACTTTAAATTTCTGAGAATGCGTATCCATGATGTTTGAATTTTATATTTTGAATTAGTTTTTTGGTTTGAAGAAGGATTTGAGAATCGGGTCGTCTGATTTTTCTATTTCGTCTAAGGTGCCCTCTTTATAAACTTCGCCCTCATTCAACATCACAAGGCGGTTGGCAGTAGCCCGCGCACATTCAATATCGTGCGTAATGATGATGGAAGAGGTCTTATATTTTTTCTGCACTTCGTTGATGAGTGCGCTTATTTCATCGGAAGTAACGGGATCGAGCCCGGTGGTAGGTTCGTCATACAGCATGATGAGAGGGTCCACCACAATGGTGCGCGCCAAACTGATTCTTTTGCGCATTCCACCCGAAAGTTGCGAAGGCATTTTGTCGATCGCATCTGCCAGACCAACATTCTCTAACACTTCTTTTACTTTATCTTCCATCTCTTTTTCCTTCATGCCCTTTTTAATTCTGCGCAAGGGAAATTCAAGATTCTGCCGCACCGTCATAGAATCATACAAAGCACCGCTTTGAAAAAGGAAACCGATTTTCTCTCTTAGCAGTGCCAGGTCTTTTCGGTTCAGGGCTGTTACATCTTTATCGAACACGTTGATGGTTCCGCCATTTGCAGTTAATAAGCCGACAATACATTTTATTAAAACCGATTTGCCGCTGCCCGACTTGCCCAACACTACTAAGTTCTCGCCATTCAAAAGTTGCAGGGAAACATTTTTCAATACCTCTTGTGTGCCGAAGGACTTCTTCAGATTTTTTATTTCAATGACCGGTTTATTTGCATCCGGCTTGAAAGCTTCAGGAGCGGTAGCTGTTTCGGTAGTACTCATGGCATCATCATATCGGTTATTTGAACAGCTATCACATCCAGCACTATCACCAGCAGAGAACCTAACACCACCGCAGAGTTGGCGGCAATACCTACGCTCTCGGTCCCGCGCCCGGCATTGTATCCTTTATAGCAGCCCACTAACCCGATAGCTGCTCCGAAGAAGAATGATTTGGTAACAGCAGGAAGTAAGTCAGAGAAATGAACGCTGCTGAATGCCTGAGAGAAAAACAAAACAAAGCTTACATCGCCTTTAATGTTTGCTCCCGCCCAGCTTCCTAAAATGCCCAGTGCATCAGCGTATAAGATAAGCAACGGTATCATCAGCGTAGCTCCCAACACGCGGGTAACTACTAAGAACCTCATAGGATTGGTGGAGGAAACTTCCATGGCATCAATCTGCTCGGTCACTTTCATGGAGCCTAACTCTGCGCCCATGCCCGAACCTATTTTGCCCGCACATATCAGCGCGGTTATTACAGGTCCCATCTCGCGGATGAGCGACACCGCCACCATGCCGGGCAGTTTAGTAACGGCCCCGAAATCAACCAGCACTGGCCGCGACTGAATGGTAAGCACCAGCCCCATAATAAAGCCCGTAACCGAAATTAGCGGCAGCGATTTATAACCTATCTGGTAACACTGAAACAGAAATTCTTTGAATTCGAAATTGCGCGAAAAGGTTTCGCGCGCCACTTGCACCATAAACAAAAAAGCATCGGCAAGGCCGCTTAAAAAGGTGCCTGCTTCTTCGGTTGTGGCTAAGGTTTTTTCGCTCAGTTTAACCGACTGCTCGGTGGCAAAGCCTTTTACTTTAATAACAGGGTTAGCTAATTTCATGTTCTGTTTTGAGAAATGGCAAAGGTGGCTTATGCGCTACTTTAAAGCATTACACAATTGCGATGAATAGTTACACAATTTACAGATTTGTAGACAAACTTCTTACTTTTTATTCTTCGATGTAGTGGAGCGCTTTTTCTTCTTTGCCTTTTTTATCTCGTCAATAATGGAGAAAGGCCCGTATTTCCTTTCCTTGGGTTTAAAGAAGTAGGTGTACGATAAAATGAAATTTAGTTTATGCACCGAAGTCCTCATGTCCTGATTGAGGTTGCCGCGCAGAAATGTTTCCTGTTTGGGCTCGGTGAGGTTAAATGCTTGTTGTTTGCCTGCGGGAATACCGGTTCCGTAATCGAAACCCACCGTGAGGTTATGCAAAGCCAGTTTGTAAGTGATGCCGGTGGAAAAATACAGATAGTGCCACATGGGTGACCGGCCCGTGGAAACATTAATGAGGGAATTGTCGGGCAGGTATTCTACGCGGTTGGTGAAATCGGTACGCACGCCCAGCAGCAAATTCACTTTAGGTTGAATTTTTATTTCGGCACCTATGCCTCCGTTTACCACAAACGAGGCGGAAGTCCGCAAATTCATATAGCCGGGTATCGTATCATTTCCGGCAAGCGTTGCAGGGCGCACCACCGCATGGTCAACACCATGGAGAATAGTCCGGTTTTTATAACCCATAAAATATTCCACCGCAGCAGAGAGAGTGAAACCGGGATATACCACTTTTATTCCAATGGAGGCTGATAAAGGAATTTTGTAATGGGTCTTTAAACGCGACTGCACATCGGAAATAACATAGCTCGGGTTTTTCTGGGCGGGCATGGTAGTGTCCGTGGCATTCAGATTAAGGTTGTATACTTCAAACGATTTTGCCAGTTTGCCTTGACCCCATATTTTTACGCTTGGTACGGTTAACGCTATGCCCAACTGAATATGTTTAAAGCGGGCAGCTACTCCCAGTTTCCATATCCATGACATTTGGTTTAGGCGCATAGCATTGTATTCGTTTACTGTGGTGATATAGGAAACACCATTTGAAATGGCATCTACATTCATGTTTTGTGTGGAACGAACATCCATGAGCGTGTAAACGCCAAAGGTGGAAACCCCTACCGCCCAGGTTTCATTTATTTTATAGGACAAACCTAATCCGGCCCATTGTTCTACCGAACTGTTCACAAACTCCACGCGGGCCTTGTAATTTTCGGTGCCCGGTGAGCCGGCTATAACTTCATAATGATTTTCGTTTTCCTGGTTATAGCGCATGTTAGTGCGGCCACGCGTAAGAGTGCCGTAAATCAATTTCAGTTTTCGTACTTTCTTTATAGGGATACTTCCGGCAAGTAATTGCGGCAGGATATTTACACGAAGACTTTTCAAGTCAAGCCCCGTGCCCGCTCCGTTTTTTAGTTTTGTATATTCAAATCCATAAACGTAAGTGCTGGCAGTTATTCGGGCACTGTCAATAAATCCTACTGCTCCCGGGTTGTAGTAAATGCAACTGTTGTCGCTGGTTCCCACCACCGATGTACCACCCATCAGAGATGCCTGTCCTCCGTACTGCTGGCTCCAATAATGGTCTTGGGCATTAGCTATGCCAACGAAAAACAGAATCAACAGAAAAACAGAATTTATTTTCATAGCCACAAAACTCAGCCGAAACTAAAAATTTAATTTTCAGTGCTTCTTCGTTTTCTGAATTGGCTGTAAAGCGAAAGTATAACCAATAGAAAAAATGCTGAAACCATAACCCACCCGAAAGGGGTTAATGTGCGCAGATAGTTGAGTATGTCCATTTGGTATGAGATTATTGTTTCTGTATTATTGGGTGTACTGCACTTCGCAAGCATCCTTTGCCTGATTATTCAGTATAACGATGTTACCCCGTACTGTTGGCTTCTTGCCGGATACTGTAAGTTTTCCTTCTATCATGAGGTTCGTGAAATTGGGATCTTTAACTTCCTGAAGAGGAATAGTGATACTATCTCCTTTTACCGTTGCATTAATTTTTCCCTGTAAGCTATAGATACCAGAAAGGGTCACTTCCGAAGGTCCGCTGTCGGCAATTACAAGGATTGCAACAGGTGCGCTCGCACTGTTGCATTTTTCAGTTCCGCGCCAGGTTCCGGCAAAGCCGGAGTTACCGGATTTTATTTTTTGTTTTTCAGATGCTTGACAACTACCATAAGTAGAACTGAAAAGAGCTGCAGTGAATAAAACGAAAACAGGAATTAAATTCTTTTTCATGTTCTGTTTTTTAATCTTTCTCTATCTTTTGCGGTATCAGGTCTTCCCTGCTTTCTTCAAACATAATATAGTAACCGGTAAGCCAAGTAAATAGTTTGTGAAATGTAATCTTATTTCTATCCCAATTTTCATCTCTACTAAATGTATCTACAAATAATTTTTTCATCAGTTCTTAAATTTAAAAATTCCGTTTAGCCACGAACAGTTCAAATAGCTTTCAATAGCATCTGTTCCGTCCGTGGCAAATAATTTTTATTATTTCAGCGTTACTTCTCCTTTGCCTGTCAAATAACCGCTTTGATAAATTTCAACTTTATAAGTTCCCGGGGTAGAAATAAACTGTTTCCAATAAACCGTTACCTTTTTATTGGCTTGATTCCAGTCAATATCGGCTTTTGTGCTGTATTGGATTTTTGAATCAGAATCTGCGAGAGTAAGAATACCCGAGCCCTGATTTTCAACCGAGATTGTTTCACCCTTCGGATTGATAACACGTACAAATAAGCTGACCGTTCCAACAGGGAGTATTTTATTTTCTCCAGTTTCAAAACTGATTTTTATACTCTCAGCAGCATTTGCATTTTTAACCGCGCGGTCTCTTCCGTTTGGTCGTTGCTTAACGCCTTCTACTTCCAGCATGGTCAGTTGCAGGAGTGACCCCACTTGTACCGTTTTTGATAGACCCTTATTCTGTTCACTTAATTCGGTGAACGCTTTTCTTTCTGTCACCAGTTCTTCTCCAAGTTTTTTATTTGCCTCTGTCAATTGCTGGTTTTGGGCACTTAACTCAATAATATTTTTTTGCAGTTCTGATATAGATGCCTCGTAATCGGCAATTAATTTCTTGGCTTCTTTCAACTCCGCTTTTGAAATCTTCCCTTTTGATAACAAGTCCGATATTGTCTTCTTATCGTTTTGTATTGTCAATTGGCTGGCAATGACCAGACTATCGAGTTCAGTATTCTTATCTGTGATAACCAGAATCTCTAAGCTTCTCACATCCAGCGTGTCAGAAAGTTTTTTAAAATCGTTTTCCAGTATCGCCTTCTCAGCGGTCAGGTCACTATTTTCTTCACTGCCTGTATAATTGAAGTATAGCGAAACACCTAAAGCAATCAGAAGAACTGCTATTATCATCACAAATTTGTTCTTACTCTTCTTATTTTCTTCAGTTTCCATTTTGTTATCTTTTTAGGTGCGAAAAATTGTAACCGTGTTATTGGTCTAACAGCTTGAAGATTTCGTTCAGGTCTGGTGACAGGATAATTTCTGTTCTGCGATTAAGGGCACGACCTTCGAGCGTTGAGTTATTTCTAACGGGTGAAAATTCACCTCTGCCGGATGCAACAATGCGATGTGAATCAAAACCATTGTCAACCGTAAGAATGCGAACAATAGAAGTAGCGCGCGATACACTCAGCGACCAGTTGTCTTCAAATTTATCTCTCTTAATAGGAATAGTATCAGTATGTCCCTCAATCATCACGCTGATATCTGGGGTGCTGTTAAGCACGCGAGCAAGGCTTGATAAAGCTTGCTTCCCTTTAGGGTCAACTACTGCGCTTCCTGATTTAAACAATAATTTTTCCTGAAGCGACACATATACTTTCCCGTCTTTAATGTAAACACTTAACTCATCGGCTTTGAAATTTATCAGTGCATCGGCAATGGATTTTTTCAGTTTGTTCATTACATCGCGTTGTGCCTGAATTAAATCTTGAAGTGTCTTTAATCGTTTCGCTTGTTCAGCAATAGTCAGTTTAGAAGAAGAAGAAAGATTCTTCAAATCATTTTGAACAGAAGCATTGGCGTTTTGAAGCGCAGTTTTCTGTTCTTCCAAATCTTTGAGTGATAAATTACATTGATCTAATGAGCGTTGAATGGATGCACTGTCTCTTTGAAGTTTACTCACCCTTCCTTCGGATGCGCGTAATTTACCTTTGGAAACGCAGCCGGTAAGGGTTACTCCCGCAGTGAAGAGCAGCAGCAGAGAAAAGGAGAAAATATTTTTCATGTAAATTGTTTTTAAGGTTATTAATTGAAATGCAAAGGTGAGATGACAGTGAACAGAAGTGTTACACAATTAGAGGAATGAGTTATATCATTCACACTTTTTGAAATGCCTAGAAAATAAAAATGCCACTGCTTTTCAGCAGCGGCATTTTCTAAATCTGATTTCTTTTAAAACTAGTTCGATCCGATGTTGCCTTGACAAAGTATATTTGCCAATAGCAAATCTGATTCGTGAATATTTAAATAACCATCATATACCATCAGGTTATCGTAGCTGATAGGTGTAGCATCATCTAAAGTGCGAATGTTCGTATAACCTTTACCTGTGGTTCCATCTACATTGGTTAATGTCTTTACAATTGGACCTCCACCTACGGTAGCCACCGAACCAATGTGAATATGTGCTGGATGACTTCCACTTGCAATAGTGCCATTCAATGAAATAGTTACCAGTGTGTTTCCGTTAATACGCTTTTCAAATAAAGCAGTACCCGATACTCCCGAAGCGTTTACGTCATTCAACGTGTAAGTTTTGTTAGTGCTAGTAAGAGCATTTCCTCCGATATCACTTTGTGCAAGAATTGTAACAAGGTTAGCGCTGCTTTCGTGGATGTTTAAGTATCCGTCAAACAGAATCAACTGGCTATAGTTAATGCCCGAGTTGTTATCTAATTTAGTTACCTGTGTAGAACTGTGTCCACTCACAACAGGATTCAGAGATATAGCAATTGCTCCGCCTTCAATAATAGAATTCAAATGGATGTGTGCCGGATGGCTTTCTGCACTTCCTCCTACCATGGCAATATCCACGGTAGTAACGGTGCTGCTGGTTTCGGTAAATGTTACCGTACCGGTAATGCCCAATTGATCTTTCAATTTCAAATCATAAGTTGTTTTGCGAACTTCTACCGACTTTTCTTTTTTGCATCCGCTTATTACCATGGTTAGCATAACTGCAAATATTGCAATGGCTGTAACTGTTTTATTTTTTGTTGTTGTCATTTTTTTGTTCCGTTTAATTTAAATCGTGAAAAAATTTTCACGATGCAAAGGTGATATGGCTGTGGACAGAAGTGTTATACAATTCTTGAAAAGAGTT